>NZ_JBIVJB010000019.1:0-72580 GCF_044750025.1 Pseudomonas sp. NPDC088885
TCTGGGAAAAAATGCACGGCTATGGGCTGTGGGAGATCAGCTGCCTATCACCCTGCATTCAAAATAAAGGGTATCAAGACAGTTGCTCCCACATTTTGTTCATCAGGGTGTCAGTGAGGTGTGATCTGATTTGCTCGCGCAACGTCTAGCCCCAGTGTCCCCGCAATCCCATGGGGCGAGACTTCGGAACCCGGCATGCAAGCGCTGTTGAACGAGATCCTTGACGCTGTCCGTCCTCTGATCGGACAGGGCAAGGTGGCTGACTACATTCCCGCCCTCGGCACTGTGCCGGCCAATCAGTTGGGCATCGCCGTGTACGGCAACGACGGCGAAATGTACTGCGCCGGCGACGCCGACACGCCGTTCTCGGTGCAGAGTATTTCCAAGGTGTTCAGCCTGGTGCAGGCCATCGAACATTCCGGCGAAGCGATCTGGGAACGCCTCGGCCACGAGCCGTCGGGCCAGCCCTTCAACTCGCTGGTGCAGCTGGAATTCGAACGCGGCCGCCCGCGCAACCCGTTCATCAATGCCGGTGCGCTGGTGATCTGCGACATCAACCAGTCGCGCTTCGCCGCGCCGACCCTGTCGATGCGCGATTTCGTCCGGCGTCTTTCGGGCAACCCGCAAATCATGATCGACGGTAAAGTCGCCGAGTCCGAATACCAGCACCGCGCACGCAATGCGGCGATGGCGTATCTGATGCAATCGTTCGGCAACTTTCACAACGACGTCGAGGCAGTGCTGCGCAGTTACTTCAGCCACTGCGCACTGCGGATGAATTGCATCGATCTGGCGCGGGCGTTTTGCTTTTTGGCCAACGACGGTTTTTGCAAACACAGCGGCGAGCAGATTCTCGCGCGGCGGCAGACTCAGCAGGTCAACTCGATCATGGCCACCAGTGGGCTGTATGACGAGGCGGGCAATTTTGCTTATCGCGTGGGTTTGCCGGGCAAGAGCGGCGTCGGTGGCGGGATTGTCGCGGTGGTGCCGGGGCAATTCACGGTGTGCGTGTGGTCGCCGGAGCTGAATGCTGCGGGTAACTCGCTGGCGGGGATGGCAGCGCTGGAGATGCTTAGCGCCAGAATTGGCTGGTCAGTGTTCTAAACCAAACACCACAATCTGTAGGAGCAAAGCTTGCTCGCGAAAGCGTCCTGACATTCAACAAACCCGTTGCCTGACACGCCGTCTTCGCGAGCAAGCTCTGCTCCTACAAGGGTTTTGTGTTGCCTGGGAGGAGGGTGTTCCTATACATTTTCCGGCCGCTCCCTGCATGGTGAATCCGCTTCATGTCTCTTGCACTCGAACGTCTCGTCGCTGGCACCCCGATCCCTTTCGCTGGCAACCGCGTCACCGTGGTCAGCCCCGAACTGGCCGCGCGGTTTCAGCCCGGAGACCACCTGCTGGTCGAGCAGGTGAGTGGCGAGTTGCTGCTGATTCCCGTGGTCGATCAACAAGCCGCCTCGGTGGCGATCGAACGCGCGGCCTCGGCTTTCATTGCGTTGTTGGCAGTCTCTGATGAAGCCATCAGCCAGTTTTTCGACCTGTTCGCACAGCGTCTGGAAACCGCAGAGTGCTGGGCGCAGATCGAAGCGGCGAACCTGGCCGACATTGAACGTGCCAAGTCCCGCGGCCGTTCCACCACCCGACTGCTCGCCGATGAACGCATGCGCCGCGACATGATCGCCGGCCTGCGCGCCTGGCGTGATGCCGCCGCGACGCGCGGCAAAGTCATCAGCAGCGTCGAGCACGATGGCTGGAGCGTTGAGCAAGTGGTCTCACCGCTGGGCATCGTCGCATTTGTCTTTGAAGGTCGACCGAACGTGTTCGCCGACGCAGCCGGCGTATTGCGCACCGGCAACACCGCCGTGCTGCGCATTGGCAGCGATGCCTTGGGCACCGCGCAAGCCATCGTCACCCACGCCTTGAATCCAGCGCTGGCAGAGGCAGGTTTGCCGGCCGGCGCAGTGTCGTTGGTGGAAAGCGTCAACCACGCCGCCGGTTGGGCGATGTTTGCCGACCGGCGTTTGTCGCTGGCCGTGGCGCGCGGCTCGGGCCGTGCGGTGAGTCAATTGGGTAGCATCGCCCAGCAGGCCGGCACCGCCGTCAGCCTGCACGGTACGGGCGGGGCGTGGCTGATTGCCGATCGTCACGCCGATGCCAAACGCTTCGCCGCGGTGGTGCGTAATTCGCTGGATCGCAAAGTGTGCAACACGCTGAACGTCTGCCTGATCCAGCGTGAGCGTGCAGCAGAATTGGTGCCGCTGTTTCTTGATGCGCTGCAGCAGGCCGGCACCGCACGCGGTCAGGGCTGCAAATTGCACATCGTCGAGGGCAGTGAAAGTTGCCTGCCGAGTGAATGGCAGAACGCGACGGTCGAGGTGTATCGCGCCGAGGGTTATCAGACTGAAGCCTTGGCTGAACCGCTGGCGCAATCGGCATTGGGCCGCGAGTGGGAATGGGAAGAAACCCCGGAAGTCAGCCTGATGATCGTTGACGATCTGGATCAGGCAATTGCGCTGTTCAACCGCTATAGCCCGCAGTTCACGGTGTCGTTGATCAGTGAAGATGCGGCGACGCAAGAGCGGTTTTACAACGCTGTGAATGCGCCGTTTGTTGGCAATGGCATCACCCGTTGGGTCGATGGGCAGTACGCGCTGAACAAGCCGGAGCTGGGGCTTTCGAACTGGGAGAGTGGGCGCTTGTTCGCACGCAGCGCGATTCTTTCGGGGGATGGCGTGTTCACGGTGCGCAGCCGCATGAGCCAGATCGACCTGAGCGTAAAACGCTAGTCCGCACCGCCGCGATACGCTTCCTGTAGGAGCTGCCGAAGGCTGCGATCTTTTGATCTTGTTTTTTAAGATCAAGATCAAAAGATCGCAGCCTTCGGCAGCTCGTACAGGGGTGTTTCAGGCTGCGTCAGCGCTGTTTGCGTAAACCGCACACGTCGCCGGCTGTTCCGCTAACGGCACAAACGTGCGCCGATCCGACGACAGCGCATCGATCGATCCCGTCTCGATGTCGTACACCCAGCCATGCAGATTCAGCAGGCCTTTCTCCTGGGCGAGGCGCACGCTCGGATGCGTCTGAATATTCGCCAGTTGCGCGATGACATTTTCGCGCACCATCGAACTCAACTTCGCCGCATCACTGGCATGCCCTCGCGCTTCATTCACCACTTTCGCCGACTCGGCATGCTGCAACCAGCCGCTGACGGCGGGCAGGTGATCCATGCATTTGCACTGGGCGATCGCGGTCATCGCGCCGCAATCCGAATGCCCGCAAATCACAATGTCGGTCACACCCAGCACGGCAACCGCGTATTCCACCGTGGCCGAAACTCCGCCCGGATGCGGGCTGTAGGACGGCACGATATTGCCGGCGTTGCGGATCACAAACAGCTCGCCGGGCTCTTGCTGGGTCAGTAGTTCCGGCACGACTCGGCTGTCGGAACAGGTGATGAACAAGGTGCCGGGCTGTTGGGTGGTCGCCAGGTGTTTGAACAGTTCGCTGCGTTGCGGAAAGGCTTCGTGCTGGAATTTCAAGAAACCGTCGATCAGGGCTTTCATGTGCGTGTCCTCTTCAGGGGCGATCGGATGGCCCGCACGCGGGGTGCGGGCCGGGGCAGATCAGAACGGACGCAGCGGCAGGAATTTGCCGTCGAGGGTAACCACGGCGCGAGAACCGCCTTCCGGGTCTTCGACTTTTTTGATGTCGAGTTTGAAGTTGATTGCGCTGATGATGCCGTCGCCGAACTGCTCGTGAACCAACGCTTTGAGGGTGGTGCCGTAGATCTGAATCATCTCGTGGAAGCGGTAGATGGTCGGGTCGCTCGGCACACCACTGAGGCTGCCACGCAGCGGGATGATTTGCAGCGATGCAATCGCATCGGCGTCCAGTTCCAGTTTGTCGCCGACGACCTGAGCAGCATTTTCCGGTAGCGGATGTTGGCCGAGCAGGGCAGCGGTGACGTAGGCCAGGCTCAGGCCAGTGCCGTCGGCAAGATCCTGCCATGAGAAATTTTTGCGCGCCTTGATGTCGAGAATGCGAGTGGTCAGGGCCAGGCTTGCGTCGTTGTAGGCGTGGGACTGTTGCATGGTGTCACTCCTTTCAGGGTTGGCTTGCTGTGTGGGAGCAATCTTCTGCCGATTGATCCATAGCGTCCAAGACCGATATACAATGCTTCGCATAAGCCCTGCCTATAGATGGTGTGCCCCATGCTGCTGCGACATTTGCGATACCTGCTGGCCGTTGCCGATCACGGCGGCTTTACCCGTGCGGCCGAGTCGCTGCACGTGTCGCAGCCGACGTTGTCGCAGCAAATCCGCCAGTTGGAAGAAACCCTTGGCGTGACGCTGTTTGATCGGACGTCGCGCACAGTCAAACCCACCGATGCCGGCGAGGCTTACATCGAATGCGCGCGGCGGGTGTTGGTTGAGCTGGAGGCAGGGCAGCGCGCGTTGCATGACGTGAAGGATCTGTCGCGCGGTAGCTTGCGCCTGGCGATGACGCCGACGTTTATGGCGTATCTGGTCGGGCCGTTGGTGCGCGACTTTACGGCGCGGTATCCGGGGATTCATCTGCAGATTTTCGAATTGTCGATGGACGACATCGAGGCGGGATTGGCGGATGACTCGCTGGACATTGCGATCGCATTTACGCCGGTGCGCAGTCCGGACATCGAGTGCATTCCGGCATTTACTGAGACGTTGGGGGTTATGGTCGGGCGTGAGCATCCGCTGTATGAGAGCACTGCGGTGCTGGCGCCGGATGACATTGCGCAGCTGGATTTTGCGTTGCTGACGTCGGATTTCATCACGCGGTTATCGGTGGATGAGTATTTTCGTCAGCACGGGATTACGCCCCAAGTGCGGATTGAGGTGAATTCGGTGAGTACGTTGCTGGAAGTGGTTCGGCATTCACCGATGGCGACGATGTTGCCGGAGGCGATTGCCACGGAGGATCGAGCTCTACGCCGGTTGCGGGTGGCGAGTGAGGCGCCGCAGCGGGGCGTGGCGTTGTTGCGGCGACGGAATAATTATCACAGTGCGGCGGCGGTGGCGTTTGTTGAAATGGTGTTGGAGCGGGAGATGCCCTCACCCTAACCCTCTCCCGGAGGGAGAGGGGACTGACCGAGGTGTTTGTGCAAGTTACGCCGACCTGAAAATGCTGTGCCGAACTCATATTTTGAAAGCACCACAAATCGGCTCCCTCTCCCTCGGGAGAGGGCTGGGGTGAGGGGCTACAATTCCAGTCAAGCCATATCAATAAAGCGAACAAAAAAGGGCCCGCTTCTTTATAAGGAAGCAGGCCCTTTCAATTATTAAAGTAGTGAATCAGCAGAACCGATCAATCACCCGAACTTCGTTCTTGTTCTGCATCGAGTCCCACGCCTGTTTCAGCGTTTGCAGAACATTACCGATGAAGTCCCGATCGGCCGCGGCTTTCTTGCCGACATAGCCGTGGCCGCGGCGGTACATCTTCAGGCGGGCCAGCAGGTTCTGGTTGTTCTGGTCGAACTCTTCTTCACCAGCGTGGGGCGCCAGGCAGTCGATATGCACCTGACCCGATTTGCTGATCCACAGAATGTGGCTGTCGTGGCTGTCTTTTTGCGCAGCGAACATACGAGCCAGTTCTTCGATAGTAGGTTGATTGTTCAGATTCATAATGTTGCCCCTTGACCAGTCTGGTTATCTTTCAAAGTTGATTCGCTAATACAGGTAGCCCATCGGTTAGTTGATCCCTGGCACCGAAACCAGGACGTCAGCGCTCGCCCGTTGAAATACGGGGTCGTGCATCTGTTGCATGTAGTCGTGTTGAATAACTGCTACGCAATAGCGTCACAACGAGGAGAAGCAGCGAAAACCGGGAGGCTCCTTGCCGACCTGTGCAGCGTCGACCACAAGCGTCTTGAGAATTTTCGCCAGCGCTTCTCGTCCTTGTACTGGACGTTCAGGCCAGGTCAGCTTCTTCAATCTGCCTTGTGGGCAGCGTGTATCCGGAAAAAACAACTCGGCGGTCAGACGAGTTTGCTCAAGCGTGTTACCGATGTTCCCGATCGGGGAACGTCTTCATCATGCAAAAGCAAAACGACGCCGTCAACAGTTATGTAGTGTTTATTTTTGGTCACTACATATTGTCGGACAAAGCTGTTTTGGAATGAGAAAGGATCCGTTCAAGCAACGGAAAAAGGCGAGCGTAGGACGTAGAAGGTGCACGGGTAACCGTCCACTTCGCGCTGCTGCCGGGTGAATTCACCGCCGCTCAATTGAGGGGTGAGCCCGGCCCAGAAGCGTTGTGCGGGCAGGTTGGTGTCTATGTGGAAAATTTGCCATTGCCCGGGGATCCGTCTCAAGAGTGTGGAGACGACAAACTGGGCGACACCTTGGCCACGCCAGCGTCGGGCGAGGAAGAAATAGCTGATGTTGTATTCGGTGTCGGGGAGGTGGGTCTGGTTGTCGACGATGATGAAACCGGCTAGTTCGTCGTCGACGTGGATCAGGAAGGGTTGGGTGGCGGGTTGGCGCCAGTAGCTTTCTTCGAGTTGGTTGGGGAAGAAGCCGTGGTGGGCGAGTTTTAGCGGGAGCCATTCGCTGAGATCGTGCAGGTAGAACTGCATGAGATTGTTGACGGTGTCGAGGTCGTCGCGTTGGGCGGAGTGGAGGGTGATGGTGGGCATGGCGTCAGCTCCGCAATGGCATTCCCTCAGTGTGGACTCTGTACTCTGTGGCGAGGGGATTTATCCCCGCTGGGTTGCGCAGCAGCCCCTCTTTTCACTCAAAAAAGCTGGGGACTGCTGCGCACTCCAGCGGGGATAAATCCCCTCGCCACAAGGTCGCGGCAAATCAGTTTATTTGGCTGTGCGTTTAGCCGGGCTGCGGGTGGATTTGCGCTTTTTCTTCCACGGTGTCGCCGCTTTGCCGGTCGGCGGTGGGCCGCTGATGGTCAGGCTCAGCGCGGAGCAGCGTGTCACTTGCTTGCTCATCCACGCCGCTTGTTTGGTGACGAATTCTTCCAGACTCATCTCGCCGCTTTGCACCATGTCCAGCGCCTGTTCCCAGATCGCCGTGGTGCCGGGGTCGGCAATCGCGCGGGGCACGGCGTCGATCAGGCTGAACGCGGCGGGTGTGGCGGCCAGCGCCTTGCCGTTCTTCACCAGATAACCACGATCGAGCAATCCTTGAATGATCGACGCGCGAGTAGCCTCGGTGCCAATCCCGGTGGTGTCCTTGAGTTTCTGTTTGAGCAGCGGATCTTCCACCAGTTTGGCGACGTTCTTCATCGCCTTGATCAGATCGCCTTCGGTGTAAGGCTTGGGCGGCTGCGTCCACAGATCCTTGAACTTCACGTCGGCCACCGCGCACTCAACACCTTGGCTCAGCGCTGGCAGGGTTTGCGGTGCTGGCGCCTCGCGTCCCTTGGCCGGTGCGAGCGCCTCAGGCAATGCGCGCTTCCAGCCTGGCTCAATAATCTGCTTGCCCACCGCGCGCAGCGCTTCACCGGCGCAATCGAAGTCGGCCTGAGTGCGATCGTATTCGTGATTAGGCAGGAACTGCGCCAGATAGCGCGCGCGAATCAACGTGTAGACCGCGCGATGTTTGCCGGTCAGGCGTTCGAGGTTCTTCGCCGCTGCTGTGGGAATGATGCCGTGGTGAGCGCTGACCTTGGCGTCGTTCCATGCTCGCGACTTGCGCTGAGGCTCGAGAAAGCCGTTCAACGCTTCAAGGCTCGAGTCGGCCTGGCGCAACGCCGCAAGAATCCCCGGCGCCTCGCTGTGCTGACTCAGCGGCAGGTAACCGCAATCACTGCGCGGGTAGGTGACGACTTTGTAGGTTTCGTAGAGTGCCTGGGCGATGTCGAGGGTTTCCTGCGCGCCGAGGCCGAGTTTCTTCGAGCAGACTTCTTGCAACGTGCCGAGATCGAAGGGCAGGGGTGCCACTTCGCGCATACGTTCAGTGTGCAGTTTGACCACTCGGGCACTCGCCGCATTGCCGATGGCCGCCGCCGCTTGCTGAGCTAACGCTTGATTGAGGCAACGATCCTGATCATCACAAGCATCCGACGGCGCCCGCCACTGCGCGGTGAACGGCGTGCCGTTGTGCACCAGATCCACGTCGATCGCCCAGAACGGCACCGGCACAAAATCGGCGATGCTGCGGTCGCGATCCACCACCAGACGCAGGGTCGGTGTCTGTACGCGACCCACTGGCAGCACGCCTTGATAACCCGACTGACGCCCCAGCAACGTGAACAGCCGACTCATGTTCATGCCGATCAGCCAATCTGCCCGCGATCGCCCCAGCGCCGAGTGATACAGGCTGAAGGTTTCGGCACCCGGTTTCAACGCGGCGAGCGCCTTGCGGATCGATGCTTCGTCCAGCGCCGACAGCCACAAGCGCCGAATCGGCCCGCGATAGCGGCAGTGCTCGACCAGTTCGCGGGCGATCATTTCACCTTCACGGTCGGCATCGGTGGCGATGACCAGCTCGCTGGCCTCGCCGAGCAGACGCTTCACCGCTTTGTACTGGCTGGCGGTGCGCGGCTTGACGGTCATCTTCCATTTTTCCGGAATGATCGGCAGATCGGCCAGCACCCAGCGCTTGTAGCGCGCGTCGTAGGCATCCGGCGGCGCGGTTTCCAGCAGATGACCGATGCACCAGGTCACTGTGACATCCGTTCCCAGCCAGCAGCCGTCGCCCCGGCGCTTGGCACCGAGCACGGCCGCAATGTCTTTGGCCTGGGAAGGTTTTTCACAGAGGTAAAGCCGCATAACCACCATCGTTGATCGTTGTTCTGGAGGTGCACAGGATGGCTTTTGTTGCGCTGGGGGGCAACTTTTATCTGTATGGATATACAGATATAAAGTGTTGCGGGGTCTGTTAGCCCTCCCTAGCCCTCTCCCGGAGGGAGAGGGGACTGATCGAGGGATATTGGGGAAGTACGCCGACTTGAAAGATCGGTAGGGAATCCATAATTGACACAGCACTTCCACGTCGGTGCATGACGCGAGACACCTTGGCTGGACCCAGAGGGCTGGGGTGAGGGGCTCTTGCCGTTCGGCTGTCAACTACCCGCAACCACATCACTTGGGCTATACCTGAACCGGTCTCTTCGCAGTCCTCAGGAGAAACCCCCATGAAAACCTCCGGCCCCAGCCCTGTCATCAACCTCGAACAACTCGTCGGTTGCCTGCTGGTGAAATTCCACGGCATCCAGGTCGCCGCTTCCTCACACGTGCTGATCCTCAACGAAGCCAATTACCCGCCGGTCTATTACGTCCCCCGCGAAGACATCGACGAAAAATATTTCGCCCGCACCGACCACACCAGTTATTGCCCGTACAAGGGCGACGCCAGTTATTTCAGCCTGCAAATCCCCGGGCACGAAGGCGCCAACGCCGTGTGGACGTACGAAAACCCGAAAGTCTCGGTCGCGCCGATCCGCGATTACGTAGCGTTCTACCCCGATCAAGTGAAGTTCGAAGTGATCAAGGCCGAGCCCTAGTAGTTCAGGTCGATAAACGGCTGATCCAGTTTCGCATCTGGGCCGAGCCGCAGAATCGTCTTCAGCGTGGTGGTCATCGCGTTCAAGTCATTATCAAAACCACCGTGCGAGGTGTCTGCTTTAGTGCCCGGCCCATAGGTCATTTTCACGTCGTTGTAGAGGCGCAGAATTTTCGGTTTTTGCCCGGCGGGGAGTTTGTCGAACCAGGCCTTGGGCGATTCGCGGACGATGCGCGCAACGGCGGCGCGCACGTTTTCCACATCGGTCAAGCGTGGGCCGATGCTGCCGTTGTTTTCCATGACAATGGTCAGCCCGTAAGCCTGATCGTTGGTCAGCGCGGCCGGGCCTTTACGGGCGGCTGACGGCGCTTCGGCGGAGAACAGCGAGACGCCTTCAAGCTTGGCGCTGGAGGTCGGCAAGGCATCGCGGAATACCGATTCTCCCTGCGCTTTATCGGGCCGCGCATTGCGTGAAATCGCGCCGTGTCTGATCGGCACGCCAAGGCCCACGGCCCAGGCATCGGTGCCGTTGGCCAGCCAGTCCTCGTAGGTGAGAATCGCAAACCCCGAGTAACCCCAATCGGTCGACCAGGAGTTCTGCACGATAAAACCATCGTGGGTGTAGCCGATCAACGCGAAGGCGTGGCCGCCCTGAGGCTTGGCGTTCCATTTGATCACCGGCAATTGCGCGGTGCTCTGGAAGGCTTTGGTGTTGGCCTTGGGTTTCAGCGCCCAACCGGAATGCACATTGGCTGACACGTACAGCGCGCCGGTTTCGTAGAGCGCCGCCATCATCGACGTGATGTCGTCTTTTTCCACGCGGTAATAAACCCCGAGCGGGCGAGTGACGGCGTCTTCCGCCCAGTTCGGCGCGGGGGCTTCAAAGTCCGGCACCGAGCCGTCGGCGGCGACGGTGTAGGGCCACAGACTTTTCTCGCAGACGCCGTGCTTGTGCCAGCCCTTGAGCGCGCCACGGCAACTGGAACCGGCGTAATCCTCGCCAGGCCATTCGTCGTAGAGCTTGGCCAAGTGGTAGAGCTGGCGCGGGCTGGTTTTCACCGAATCGCGATCGCGGCGCCACAGCAAATAGTTGATCACGGCGGACAGGCCGAACCCGGTGCAGGCGCCTTCCTTGCCTTGGTACAGCACCATTTCGCGGCCGAGATAATCGGCCAGTTGGCTGCTGACTTCAGCGTCTGCCGGGAACGAGGCGGGCAGTGATTGCACGCGCGCGGTGAAGATCCGGTCGCGCAGGTCGAGGCGATCAGGACGGGCGTCGAGGGTGATGGTGGTTTGCGCGAGGGCGAAGCGGGAGGCGGGCATGATGGAGTGCTCGATTCGACCCCACGTCACCAACGCAGTCCTGCGTCGCAGGGATTAAAAAGGGTGAGGGTTATCGTAGACGAGATTTGGCGGGTGGGCGCGAAACGCGATGGCCGAGCTGAGCCCCTGTGGTGAGGGGATTTAGCGAAACGTCGCACCGCCCCGATGGGGTGTGAAGCGCCCCCAAAACCTGCAACTCTGCGTACCTGACACGCCGAGTTGCAGGCATTGGGGCTGCTTCGCAACCCATCGGGGATAAATCCCCTCGCCACAGGTTTCTTTCAACTGGGAAATAATGGGTGGAGTTAGTTTTTATCGAGGTCGATATTTTTGGTCTCACGCAAAAAGATCATCCCCACCACCAGGCTCACGCCGGTAATCAACACCGGGTACCACAGCCCATAAAAAATATCCCCGGTGTACACCACCAACGCAAACGATACCGTCGGCAGAAACCCGCCGAACCAGCCATTGCCGATGTGATAAGGCAGCGACATCGAGGTGTAGCGGATGCGCGTCGGGAACAGTTCAACCATCAGCGCCGCCAGCGGCCCGTAGCACATGGCCGAAATAATGATCAGCGCCACGATCAGCGCGACAATCATCGGCTTGTTGATCTGCTGCGCATCGGCCTGTTGCGGGTAGCCGGCGAGGGTGATCGCGCCGCGCAATGCGGCTTCGTCGTAGCCGTCGAGCTTCACGTCACCGACGCTGATTTGTATCGCACTGCCAGCCGGCGCAGCGACGCTGGAGTAGGGCAGGCCTTGCTTGACCAGGAAGGTTTTCGCCTTGTCGCACGGACTGTCGAATTTCGCCTTGCCGACCGGATCGAACTGGAAAGTGCAGGTCGCCGGATCCGCCATCACCGTGATCGGCGCCTGACGGCTGGCCTGATCGATGGCCGGGTTGGCGTAGTGCGCCAGCGATTTGAAGATCGGGAAGTACAGCGCCGTCGCCAGCAGCAGGCCGAGCATCAGCACCGGTTTGCGTCCGACCTTGTCCGACAGCCAGCCGAAAATGATGAAGAACGGTGCACCGATCACCACGCTGATAATCAGCAAGGTGTTGGCCACCGCCGGATCCATTTTCAGGAACTGGGTGAGGAAGAACAGCACGTAGAACTGCGCCGCGTAGAAGGTCACCGCTTGCCCGGCGTTGATGCTGAACAACGCGATCAACACGACTTTGAGGTTTTCCCATTTGCCGAAGGATTCGCGGATCGGCGCCTTGGAGGTTTTGCCTTCTTCTTTCATTTTCAGATAGGCCGGCGACTCGTGCAGGCTCAGGCGAATCCAGGTGGAAATGCCCAGCAGCACGATCGACAACAGGAACGGAATGCGCCAGCCCCACACTTCAAACTGATCGCCAGTGAAGTAGCGGCAACCGAGCACGACGAGCAACGACAGCAACAGGCCGAGGGTCGCGGTGGATTGAATCCAGCTGGTGTGGAAACCGCGTTTGCCGATCGGCGCGTGTTCCGCCACGTAGGTCGCCGCGCCGCCGTATTCACCGCCGAGCGCCAGGCCCTGAAGCATGCGCAGCACCACCAGAATGATCGGCGCGGCGATGCCGATGCTGGCGTAGGTCGGCAGCAGGCCGACGCAGAACGTCGCCACGCCCATCAAAATGATCGTCGCAAGGAAGGTGTATTTACGCCCGATCATGTCCCCCAACCGCCCGAACACCAGCGCCCCGAACGGCCGCACGATAAAGCCTGCGGCGAACGCCATCAGCGCAAAGATGAACGCCGTGGTGTCGTTGACCCCGGCGAAAAACTGCTTGCTGATCACCGCCGCGAGGGCGCCGTAGAGGAAGAAGTCATACCACTCGAACACCGTCCCCAGTGATGAAGCGAAGATGACTTTTTGTGTGTCATTGCTGGTTGTGGCGCTGCTCGCAGCGGCCAGCGGCTGAGCGTGTTCTGACATATCGGTATCCCTCACAGTGATTGTTTTTGTTGTTCCACTGATGCTCGATGTCCATGAATCAAACGCATATCCCTGTAGGAGCTGCCGCAGGCTGCGATCTTTTGATCTTGGTTTTGATTTCAAAAATTCAAAGTCAAAAGATCGCAGCCTTCGGCAGCTCCTACAGGGTTTGGGCCAGTTCCGGTTTTGCGGTGCTGCTCTTGGTGGTTGGGTTGAGAATGAGTTGTGCGGCTTTCTCGGCAATCATCAGCGTAGGCGAACAGGTGTTGCCCGAGGTGATGCGCGGCATGATCGAGGCGTCAGCGATGCGCAAACCGGGCACGCCGTGGACGCGTAGTTGCGCATCCACCACCGCGTCACCGTCGTTACCCATCCGACACGTGCCGACCGGGTGGAAAATCGTCGTGCCAATCGTCGCCGCCGCTTGCTGCAATTCTTCTTCACTTTGCAAACTCGCGCCGGGCAAATATTCCACCGGTTTGAACGCTTGCAAGGCAGGGGCACTGACGATGCGCCGGGTCAGACGTATCGCATCCGCCGCCACACGCAAATCCTCTGGATGACTAAGGTAGTTGGGCTGAATCAGCGGCGCTTCCTGCGGATCCGTCGAACGAATTTCAATTCGCCCACGACTCTGCGGACGCAGATCGCAGACAGAAGCGGTGAAGGCCGGAAAGCTGTGCAACGGCTCGCCAAAGCGCTCCAGCGACAACGGTTGCACGTGATATTCCAGATTCGCTGAGGTCTGCTCCGGCCCCGAACGCGCAAACGCGCCCAACTGACTCGGCGCCATCGACAATGGCCCGCTGCGGTCATACAAATAACGCAGACCCATGCCCATCTTGCCCCACACACTGCCGGCGATCTGATTCAGGGTGCGCGCGTTTTCCAGCTTGTAGATCAGCCGCAGTTGCAGGTGATCCTGCAGATTGCCGCCGACGCCCGGCAACTCATGAATCACGCCGATACCAAGGCGTTCCAGCAGCGGTCGCGGGCCAATCCCGGAGCGCTGCAAAATGCTCGGCGAACCGACCGATCCCGCGCACAACACGATCTCTTTGCGCGCCTTGAACTGTTTGACCTGGCCTTCATGCCGCGCACTGACTTTTGAAGCGCGACCGTTCTCCAGCAGAACACGATCCACCTCAACCCCGGTCAGCACCGTCAGGTTCGCCCGGTCGCGTACCGGTTTCAGAAACGCCTTCGCCGCGTTCCAGCGCACGCCGGATTTCTGATTGACCTGAAAGTAGCCGCACCCCTCGTTGTCGCCCTGATTGAAGTCGTCGATGCTGGCGATGCCGCTCTGTTCCGCCGCACTGCGAAACGCATCGAGAATCGGCCACGACAAGCGCTGTTGTTCGACCCGCCATTCGCCCTTGGCACCGTGAAAATCAGCGGCGCCGGCAAAGTGGTTTTCGCTCTGTTTGAACAGCGGCAGCACGTCGTTCCAGGCCCAGCCCGGATTGCCCTCGGCCGCCCAGCCGTCGTAGTCGTTGGCCTGGCCGCGCATGTAAATCATGCCGTTGATCGACGAGCAGCCGCCCAGCACTTTGCCGCGCGGATAGCTCAGCGCGCGGCCATTGAGGCCGGCTTGTTGTTCGGTTTTGAAGCACCAGTCGGTGCGCGGATTACCGATGCAGAACAGGTAACCCACTGGAATGTGAATCCACGCATAGTTGTCGCGCCCGCCGGCTTCGAGCAACAACACGCGCTGCTGCGGATCGGCCGACAGCCGATTGGCCAGCAAGCACCCGGCGGGGCCGGCGCCGACCACGATGTAGTCGAATTCATCGAGGGAAGTCTGCATTCCCTGACCTCAATTATTGTTTTTGTTGTCGGACACTCTAGTTGTTAGCTTTCGTCAAAAGAATGTTAGTTTTTGCGCAGCCGCTGTGCGTTTTTAAACAGCCTCACTAGACAATAGCCGACAAGGACACAGCATGTTCGACTGGAACGACCTGCGGTTTTTTCTCGAACTGCAACGCAGCGGCCGCCTGCTCACCGCCGCTCGGCGCCTCAACACCACCCACGCCACCGTCGCCCGCCACATCGAAGCCATTGAAAAAAGCCTCGGCACTGCGTTGTTTGTCCAGCACGCGCAAGGTTATGAGATGACCCCGGCGGGGGAGGCGCTGCTCAAGCATGCGGAGGCGATGGAGAATGTGGCGTTGCTGGCGCAGGAAGAGATCACTCAATCGACGGCACCGTTGGGCAAGATTCGCGTGGGCGTCACCGAAGGGCTGGGCATCAAATTCCTCGCCAGCCGCATGATCGGCTTGTTCGAGCGCTATCCGGGACTGGAAGTGGAACTGGTCGCCGTGCCTCGTTTTGTCAGCATTCTCAATCGCGAGGCGGAGATCAGTATTCATCTGGAACGGCCGGCGGCGGACATGCTGGTCACGCGCAAACTCACCGATTATCGATTGGCGCTCTATGCCAGCCAAATCTACCTCGACAAGGCGCCGCCATTGAACAGCCGTGAGGATTTGGGAAGGCATGCGTGGATCGGTTATGTCGACGATTTGCTGTTCAGCCAGGAACTGATGTTCCTCAACAGCTTCTGCCGCAGCCCTCGGGTGGTGTTTCACAGCACCAGCGTCATCGCCCAGCAGGAAGCGGCGCGGTCGGGGTTGGGGATTGCGGTGTTGCCTTGCTACATGGCGGCGTCGGATCCTGATCTTGTGCCGTTACTGCCGGATGAAAGCATCGAGCGCAGCTACTGGATCAGCACACGGCGGGAGCTGCACAAGTCGGTGCGGCTGCGGGTGGTTTGGGACTATGTGGTGGGGTTGTGTGAAGCCGAACAGTACCTGCTGCGCGGCTAGCCTGACACACCAAAGTCCCCCCTGTGGGAGCGGGCTTGCTCGCGAAAGCGGTGGGTCAGTAAACATATGCTTATCAGACACACCGCATTCGCGAGCAAGCCCGCTCCCACAGGGATTTTCGGCGCGCTTAATATTCTGGGTTGATTAATATATGGGAAAACGTATATTCGGTTTTCCATATGTGTCGAGCCCGCCCGATGATCAGCCCCACCGAAGTCTTCAAAAGCCTGGCCGATGAAACCCGTGTCCGCGCCATTCTGCTGATCGCCAGTCAAGGTGAGCTCTGCGTCTGCGAGCTGATGTGTGCGCTTGATGACAGCCAGCCCAAAATCAGCCGCCACCTCGCGCAACTGCGCAGCAACGGTCTGTTGCTCGATCGCCGTCAGGGCCAATGGGTCTATTACCGCCTCAATCCGGATCTGCCGGCGTGGGTTGGCGACATCCTGCAAGTGACGGCCAAGGCCAACACCGAGTGGCTCAAGGACAACGCCACACGCCTGCACAACATGGATGGCCGTCCCGTGCGCGACGCCGCGTGCTGCTGAATCTTCTACCGGAGCAACCCATGCGAATCCTGTTTATGTGCACGGCCAACAGCTGCCGCAGCATCCTCTCAGAAGCCCTGTTCAATCACCTGGCACCCGCCGGATTCGCAGCCGTCAGCGCTGGCAGTTTCCCGAAAGGGCAGGTGCTGCCGCGCAGTCTGACCACGCTGCAACAGGCCGGCATCGCCATCGACGGCCTGCACAGCAAAGGCAACGACGCCTTCGAAGATAACCCGCCCGACATCGTCATCACCGTCTGCGACAAAGCCGCTGGCGAGACCTGTCCGGTGTACTTCGGCCCGGCCCTCAAAGCCCATTGGGGACTGGAAGATCCGTCCGAAGTGAACGGCGACGAAGGCGCGATCAACGCCGCTTTCCACGCCACCCTCGCGCGCATCGAACTGCGCTGCCAAACCTTCCTCGAATTGCCCTTCGCCCGACTCAGCCGCGAGCAGCTGCAACGCGAGCTCGACCGCATCGGCGCGCTCTAAGGAGAACCCATGTCCGACCATTTGCCCAACCTCGACCCAAGCCTGTTCGACGACGTCAAACCCTCGACCCCGGGCGCACACAAACCGCGCATCCTGCTGCTCTACGGCTCGACCCGCGAGCGCTCCTTCAGCCGCTTGCTGGTCGAAGAGGCGGCGCGCCTGCTCGAACACTTCGGCGCCGAAACACGCATCTTCAATCCTTCCGGTTTGCCGTTGCCCGATGACGTCCCCGTCGATCATCCGAAAGTACAAGAACTGCGTGATCTGGTGCTGTGGTCGGAAGGGCAGGTGTGGTGCTCGCCGGAACGTCACGGCGCCATGTCTGCCGTGTTCAAGGCGCAGATCGACTGGATCCCGCTGGAACTCGGCGCCGTGCGCCCGACCCAAGGCAAAACCCTCGCGGTGATGCAAGTCTGCGGCGGTTCGCAGTCGTTCAACGTGGTTAACCAATTGCGCGTATTGGGCCGCTGGATGCGCATGTTCACCATCCCCAACCAATCCTCGGTGCCGAAGGCCTACATGGAATTCGACGACGCCGGGCGGATGAAATCTTCACCGTTCTACGACCGCGTCGTCGATGTGATGGAAGAACTGGTGAAATTCACGCTGTTGCTGCGTGGCCAACAAACGCATCTGGTCGACCGCTATTCCGAACGCAAGGAAAGCGCCGAGCAACTGATGAATCGCGTGAATCAGCGTTCTATCTAAACTCGCCCGGCCGGCTGCTCGCCGCCGGCCCATGCAACTAAGTTCTCGCGCCACAGGTCACTCACTCAGCGGAGGTTGATTCAATTCCCACGACCTCGAACATTGAAGACGCTGCCCGTGGCCACACACCTCGATCGTCGCAACAACCTGTCACTCGACAGCCTCAACTTTTTCCTCGCGGACGTGCGCGACGGGCTCGGCCCTTATCTGGCGATTTACCTGCTGGCGGTGCATCACTGGGATCCGGCGAGCATCGGACTGGTCATGACCATCGCCGGCATCGCCGCGCTCGTCACGCAAACGCCGGCGGGCGCGCTGGTCGATAACACCCGGCGCAAACGGGCGATCATTGCGATTGCGGCGCTGCTGGTAACCGGTAGTTGCCTGCTGCTGCCGTTCGTGACGTCCTTCAGCCTGGTCGCGTTGACCCAAGCCCTCAGCGCCGTCGCCGCTTCGATTTTTGCCCCGGCCATTTCCGCGATCACCCTCGGCATTACCGGCCCGCGCGCCTTCACCCGCCGTACCGGGCGTAACGAAACCTTCAACCACGCCGGCAACGCCTGCGCGGCATTGTTGGCCGGAGTGTTCGCCTACCTGTTCGGCCCGGTCGCGGTGTTCTATCTGATGGCGGCGATGGCGATTGCCAGCGTCATCGCCGTCTCTTTCGTTTCGCCCAAAGCCATCGACCACGACGTCGCACGGGGCCTCGATCCCGGCGGAGCAGGGCACGGCACGCAACCGTCGGGGCTTACAGTGTTGCTCAAAAACAGACCCCTGCTGTTGTTCGCCATTTGCTGTGCGCTATTTCACTTGGCGAATGCTGCGATGTTGCCGCTGGTGAGCCAGAAACTCGCGCAAGCCAATTTGCAGATGGCCACGCCGTTGACCTCCGCCTGCATCGTCGCGGCGCAACTGGTCATGGTGCCGGTCGCGTTGCTGGTCGGGGCGAAGGCTGATGTCTGGGGACGCAAACCGCTGCTCCTCGCTGGCTTCTTGATTTTGCCGTTGCGCGGCGTGCTCTACATCTTGTCCGACGATCCTTATTGGCTGGTTGCGGTGCAATTGCTCGACGGCATCGGCGCGGGGATTTTCGGCGCGCTGTTTCCTGTGGTGGTGAAGGACCTGACGTTGGGTACCGGGCACTTCAATGTGAGTCTGGGTGCGCTGTCGACTGTGTTTGGGCTGGGCGCGGCGTTGAGTAATAGCCTGGCGGGGTTTGTGGTTCAGGCGGCGGGTTACAGTGCGGCGTTTTTGACGTTGGCGGGGGTGGCGGCGGTGGCGTTGGTGTTGTTGTGGGTGGCGTTTCCGGAGACGTTGCAGTGTTCAACGGTTGAAACGAATGATCGGCAAAACGAGAGGCCTCCCGCGACCCTGACTGAACTTGACTGAGCGACCTTTCGGGTTTTCCATGTGCCTGCCGATACATTCAGGTCGATTTAAATGGAAGCCGTTATGAACAAGGTAGTCGCCTCACTCGCTCTTTTCGTTCTTCTCGCCGGTTGCCAGCCGATGCCGAGCAAGGAAGCACTGACCAGCCCAGTACCGGGTTATCTGTGCATGACCTACTTCGATTACGCCTACATCAGCCCGGAGCAGGTCACCGACATCGTCTACCTCAGCAAGAGTGACAACGCCTGCAAGATGGTACTGGGCAAGATGTACGAGCGCGGCCATGGCGTGCCTCAGGACATCGCGAAGGCCAAAGACCTCTATCAAACCGTGGCTCGGGTTTCACCCATCGCCTACAGTCGATTGGGCGTCCTCGCCGAAGAAGGCATTGGCGGCCCGGTCGATCTGGTGGCCGCCAGAGACTTTTATCAGCGCGCCACCAAAGACCCCGGCACCACCGATATTGAGCTGAAACTGGCCGGGCTGATGGAGAACGGCAAGGGTGGCCCGCAAGATCTGCAAGGTGCGTTGAAGCATTACTTCAACGCCAGTAAAACCGGCAGCACCGAAGCCTGGAAAGGTCTCGAGCGCCTGCGCAGCAAAGGCGTGGTGATGACCACCGAAGAGCAACAGGCATACAACAACCTTTTCGTCGGCCTCGTGCAACGCGGTCTTCGCAAACACATGGAAGCCACTGAGAAAACCCTCGAAAAAGTCACCACCCCGACGCAACCTGGCAAACCGGTGCAGGTGCAACTCGAATACACCCCCGGCACGCTGGTACCGACCCTATCGATTTACGCCAGCTCCGGCGACAGCGTCATCGATCAAAAGGTGATGCAGGGTTTCAGCGATTATCGTTTTCCGGGTGACCCGATCATGCCGCAAGGCCAGAAAAACTATCTGGCGGTCGCATATGTCAGGACGGACGGAATGACACCGATGGAGCGGTTCTATCAGGATCGTAAGAAAACTCAGTGATGGCGGGGGCAGGGCAGTGGTTGCCGAATCGCCACTTCCCGGCCACTCTATGCCCTGACGACAAGGAGCGTTATCCGACACTCCGTCGCGATCACAGGGAGCTTGCAGCATGAGCGACGATAACAAGGTAAAAGGCCCGGCGTCCTACTTCCCCTCCATCGAAAAGAACTACGGTCAGCCCATCGACCACTGGCTCAACCTGCTCGCCGGCCACACCGACAAAAAGCACATGGAACTGGTCGCCTGGCTCAAGACCGAACACGGCATGGGCCACGGCCACGCCAACGCACTGGTCGCGCATCATCTGGCCAATAGCAAAAAATGAGGACAGTCCTCATTCACACGACTCATAGCCAAGGCGCCACCGATGCCGCTCAGTTTCCATAAAATGCACGCCAACGGCGACGACTTTATCCTCGTCGACGCCCGTCACCGCGTCAACCCGATCACCAGCGCAATCGCCCAACGACTGGGCGACCGCCACCGAGGCATCGGCTTCAACCAACTCGCCGTGCTGCTCGACTGTGCGGACGCCGATGCCCGACTGGAATTCTGGAACGCCGATGGCTCGGTGCTCGACGTTTGCGGCAGCGCAACCCGTGGTGCTGCCGACCGATTGATGCGCGAGGCCAGCCGAAAATCGATCACCCTGCGCACAACGCGCGGCCTGCTCAATTGCGAACGCACATCCAGCGGATTGATCTCGGTCGACATGGGTGAGCCGCTTTTTCACTGGATGGACATTCCGCTGGCCGAGGAACACGACACGCATGCATTGCCACTGCCTGGCAATCCGGTCGCGTGCAGCATGGGCAATCCGCATTGCACGTATTTTGTTGATGACCTCAGTAAGGTCGACATCGCCGCGATTGGCCCGGCGATTGAAAGCAATCCGTTGTTTCCTCGCAAAACCAATGTGCACTTTGTGCAGGTGATTGATCGCCAGCACATTCGCTTACGGATCTGGGAGCGTAACGGCGGTATTCCGCTCGGCTCCGGTTCATGCGCCTGCGGTGCCGCCGTCAATGGCATCCGCAAAGGCCTGCTCGATCACAACGTCGAAGTCGAATGCGACGGCGGTAGCGTTCACGTCCATTGGAACGGCAAAGGCAACGTCACCCTCAGCGGCCCGGTAGAACCGATCTACTCCGGCACAATTCCGGATAGCCAACTAAAACCCAACGCAACCCCACTGTAGGAGCTGCCGAAAGCTGCGATCTTTTGACCTTAACGCCGCCACATTCCCCCAATCCCAACACGTCACCGACCCTCAAACAAACACCCCGGTCAGTTCCTTCTCCCTCCGGGAGAGGGCCAGGGTGATGGCCATCCAAAACACCGTGCACACCACCGTTCTAAACAACAAAAACCAAACCTGTTTAACCGAAGTCTCCAGTAACCACCCAAGCCCTACAACGCCTTGCGCCTTTGCCTACGACTAAGCCAGAATCGCCCGGCTTGTGCGTCTAGGGCGTGGGCTCTATCGTCTGTCGGTCACTGAAAACAGTGATCGGGTTTGGTAGCCCGCCATAACTAGTCGCATCGCGCACCGTTCGCAGACCGCTTCAGGTTTGTCGTCAATGGTGGCCATGCGCAGGACACCTTCGGGTGTGCCGGTTTCCTAGTTACCGGTCTACCAACCCGCGTGTGGCCGCCACCCTTCGTTTGGTAGCGAAGGTGAAGGCTCCTCTTTAATAACTAGGAGTTTCACCATGTTCAAAGTAACGCCCAACCCACCCGCAACCGACACCACATCCCCCTACGAATCCCTCGATTCGAAAAAACTCCACGAAGCCGCCGAACGCGCCCTCGACCACTACCTCGGCCCCGCCGACATCATGGCCAGCACCAACGAACCCGAAGCCATGTTCCTCGCCAACCCGGCGTACGACACCGAATCCCTGCTGGCCAACGCCAGCGAATCCCTCGGCTCCGCGACCACCATGCTCAACGACTTCGCAGCCGTGCTGAACAACTCGCATCGCAAGACATTGCTCGGCATCGCCCAGGTCGTGATGCTCGGCGAACTGGCCGTCAACCAAGCGCTGGACAACGTCGAAATCGCTAAATAGCCAGCCACCCGGTCGAGGAGGAAACCCTCCTCGACACACGGTGTCTCACGGTGGCTGGCACAGGGCCACGCCTTGCGCCCCCCGGCCTCGACTGTCACCCTTCGGGCCGTTCTTCAAGGATCAGAACAAGGAATCATGGATGAGTGGATACGTTCCCAACCCGCCTAAAAACTACCGCTACGAAGAAGCCAAACCCGTCGATATTCATGCCCAGCGTTGGGCTGAGTATGAGAAATATGGGAAAGCGCCTGCGCCTGAACCTGAGAAAATCGGGATCGCGTTGAGGATTGGGGTTTTCTTTGATGGGACGGGTAATAACGCGAATAACACAGCGGCTGGTTTGCTGTGTGGCGCGCAGCATCCGATTGCGCCGCAGGATATTCCTGCGAGTTGCAAACCGTATATGGGGGATCCGGATAGCAGTTATGGTGCTGGGCCTACAAACATAAGGAAGTTATTTTCCTTGTACGAAGAGATCAAGGAAGCCGAAGGTGACGGGCAGTTCAAGCGCGTCTCACGGGCCCTCTACATCGACGGTATCGGGACTCTAAAGGATGAAAAAGACAGTGTGGTCGGTTCTGGAATGGGGCGTGGCGAAACAGGGGTAGTTGGCCGTGTGCAGGCTTCCTTCACGCAGATCAACGACATTATCGAAGAGGCCCTGAAAGAGAATCCAAACAGCGAAATTGTCTCTCTGAAGTTTGATACTTTCGGCTTTAGCCGTGGCGCGGCGGCGGCTCGGCATTTTTCAAACGAAGTCGTAAGGGGAAAGCAAGGGCCGCTAGGGATTTTGCTAAACAGCAGCGCGAGCGATTTCAGTCGCAGCTTTGATGGTCAATACGGAAGCGGTATCGATATGGGGTTCATCGGCCTCTTCGATACAGTCCCCTCCATTGCCGGGTTCACTAATTTTGGCCGAGTCAAAAGTCCAATCGCTCCTGGAGTGAAGCTCTATCTGGATCGGCGCTTCTTCAAAGACGTTGTTCATCTCGTGGCACGTGACGAATGCCGTGCGAACTTCGCTCTTAGCCGAGTGAAACCAGATCATCCTGAATACAGCTTTCCCGGCGTCCATTCTGATATCGGTGGCAGTTATCTGGACGAAGTTGAGGAGTGCGTACTAGTCAGCCCGATGCAAACCCTTGCGGTATCGGTCTATACCGATGTATCCACTACGTCCATTTACCGTGATGCCGAGCGCGTGAAAGGTGAGTGGATCGCTAAAGGCTGGCCTGCTGATCTGCTCGAGATTGTCACACCCGCATCTATAGAACTCCCAAGAGACCATCAAGACAGGTTGTCTCCAGCACAGAAGCGTGTTTACGCCGCGCTACAACTCAAGCGCCCGGTCAGTGGAACGCTTTCGAGGGTTTATCTGAAAGTGATGTATCAACTGGCAAAAGACAAAGGCGTTCAATTCATCGAGATGCCTGACGATGGAGAGTACTCAGTACCAGAAGAGCTCCAACCTTTGTGCGATCGATTTGTCTCTGGTGACTACCACACTTCTTCAGAGGAAGAGGCACTGCTGAAGCTGAAGTACATTCATACTTCTGCGAACTGGAACCATCCTCTGGGAAGAAGGGACGGCAGTGGTATCGACGCTGTATATATCAACTCGCCGACGGAAAACTCGATCCGCGTAGAACACCCACACGTACCTGACTGGAAGCTTTGGTGATGAAAGCGATGATTGCTCTGCTGTGCGCTTTACTGTTGACAGGGTGTCAGAGCGGAAACGCTGAGACCGGAGAACGCGACCCAAAATCTTCATCGTGGCAATTAGTTTTCGTTGAACCTAACTATATGAAAGTCTGGGTAGAAGACAGCTCAGTACTCGATATCAACGACAAAAACTTTCCCAAGGCAGGCAAAAGCACAGCGGCCAGCGGCCAGCCCGACATCGCCAGAGAGTCTGCTCGAGGCTGGGGAGCGGTGACTGGTTCTGGAATGCCGGTCACAGGCGCCAACCTCCCGAAACGCATTTCTGTACGCTGGCAATCCATAACAGAGCAAAAAACCTATCGCGGCTTCATCGATATTCCTGAGGAGGCCAGACAGTTGATGGTGAGATCCACGAATCAACGCTGTCCGGAAACACCTGAGAAAACAGCGCGATTCATGGCATCCCTTTATATAGGCCTTGCGCCGGGCGGTGTTATGCAGGCATGGGTAAAGGATTCCTGCCGAAATCCAATTAAGGTTGCTCGTGGGCAAGCCAAGACTGAACCATTGGGTGCGCAGCAGGGGAAAAACGGTGGTCGTTACGCCTACCCGGTGAGTGAAAAGGCGAAGTTGTACATCGACAAATACGGCATCCCGTACGGGAGTTGGTAATCATTAGGCAATGAAACCGCTCCTTATTCTTTTGTGCGCACTGTGGGTTTCTGGTTGTCAGCCAATTGATCCGTTATCAGCAAAAAACGACCCGAAATCCCCATGGTGGGAGCTCGGGTTTACTGAGCCACGCTACATGAAGGTTTGGGTTGAGGACACCTCCGTTGAAGACATCAAAGGGAGGACATTTCTCCACACTGGTGGGGGATCCGCATCGGGCGGGCAGCCAGAGGATGGAACAGAATCTGCACGCGGTTGGCACGGTCTAGGAAGCTCAGCAAAAGCAGTGGTGGGCGCCGACCTCCCCAAACGAATTTTCGTTCGTTGGCAATCCATCGTGGAGCCCCAAACCTACCGGGCATGGATTGATATACCCGAAGAGGCCAGACAACTAATGCTGACTTCGGTCAACCAACGCTGCGCAAAAACTCCTGATCAGGAAGCAACTTTCATTTCCTCGGTTTACTTGGGCTTGGCCCCCGGCGGAGTAGTGCAGGTGTGGGTGCGTGATTCAAGTCACCACCCTGTCAAAGTCGCAAGAGCACAAGCCGAAATCGAACCGTTGGGCCCGAGTCAGGGTAAAAACCAAGGTCGATACGCGTACCCGGTCAATGAAAAATCCAAGCGCTATATCGAGAAGTTCGGAATTCCGTATGGCAGTTGGTAATTGTGAAACAAGATTGGATGCTCTGGTAATGAAAGGAATCGTGGTATTGCTGGGCGGATTGTTGTTGGCGGGATGCCAGATCAGAGAATCAGCGTCTGGCGCAAATGACCCGAAATACGGGTGGTGGGAATTGGCATTCATCAAACCCGATTTTATGAATGTCTGGGTTGAAGACAGTGCCGTGGAAGACATCAACGGCAAAACTTACTTTCGGGCAGGGGGAGGGAACGCAAGTGGTGCGGAACCGAACGACGGCAAAGAGTCTGCGCGTGGATGGATCGGTGTGGGCGGCACTGGAAAACCGGTGATCGGCGCAGATCTTCCAAAACGTATTTTTGTGCGTTGGCAATCGATACCAGAGCGGAAGACCTATCGGGCATGGGTGGATATCCCTGAAGAGGCGAGGCAAGTGATGGTGACATCTACCCATCAACGTTGCCCGGAAACACCTGATAAAACTGCACGTTTCATGGCATCGGTCTATTTGGGATTGGCACCTGGTGGCGTTGTGCAGGTTTGGGTGAGGGATTTGTGTCGACGTCCGGTAAAAGTCGCTCGAGCACAAGCGGACTTAGAGCCGCTAGGGCCGGAGCAGGGTAAAAACGGGGGGCAGTATGCTTACCCTGTCAGCGAAAAGGCTCAGCTTTATATCGACAAGTACGGCATTCCATATGGGAGTTGGTAATCCGATTTCCTTTATCAGAAATGTCATCGTGGTGCTGTGCGTGTTGTTGACTAGTGGATGTCAGACTGCCGATCCACTTTCAGCGAAAAATGATCCTAAGTCCCCATGGTGGGAACTAGGCTTTACCGAGCCTTACTATATGAAGGTATGGGTCGAAGACAGTGCCGTAGAGGACATCAACGGCAAGGTATTCAGACGCACGGGCGGAGGTACTGCCGCAGGTGGGGAACCGGAAAACGGTAAAGAATCCGCACGAGGCTGGCACGCCGTGGGTGCTGCCACAAAAGCTGTGACTGGAGCCGATTTGCCCAAACGCATTTACGTGCGTTGGCAGTCCATCGTTGAGCCGCGAACCTATCAGGTTTGGGTAGATGTACCCGAAGAGGCAAGACAATTGATGGTTGCGTCGGTGAATCAACGATGCCCAGAAACGCGAACGCAACAGGCTAGCTACAGCGCCTCTATCTATTTGGGATTGGCTCCTGGGGGAGTCGTGCAGGTGTTTGTTCGTGACTCATGTCACCGTCCTGTCAAGGTAGCTAAAGCACAAGCCGAGATCGAACCTTTGGGGCCAAGTCTGGGAAAGAACCAAGGACGATACGCGTATCCGGTTAGTGAAAAGTCGAAGCGTTACATCGAGAAGTACGGCATCCCGTACGGGAGTTGGTAATCCTTAGGTGGACATTAACGCGCCCACTCCGAATGGAATACGCGTACAACATCCCCACGTACCTGATTGGACGCTCTTGTGATGAAAGTTCTTTTGGCTCTGCTTTGTCTGACGTCTGTAGCGGGTTGTCATGCTGATCCTCTATCAGCAAAGAACGATCCGAAATCTCCATGGTGGGAGCTTGCCTTTACAGAACCTCGTTACATGAAAGTCTGGGTTGAGGACAGTGCCGTAGAAGACGTCAAAGGCCAGTTGTTCTCGCGCACTGGCGGAGGAACTGCGTCGGGAGGAGAGCCGGAAGACGGTACTGAATCTGCACGTGGCTGGCATGGCTTGGGTAGCTCCGCAAAAGCAGTGGTAGGTGCGGATCTGCCGAAACGAATCTTTGTCCGTTGGCAATCCATCGTAGAGCCGCAAACTTACAAAGTCTGGGTGGACATACCCGAAGAGGCGAGGAAGTTGATGTATACATCAGTGAATCAGCGCTGTGCAGAAACCCCGAATCAGACGGCTAGTTTCATCGCGTCGATTTATTTGGGCTTGGCTCCTGGTGGGGTCGTACAAGTATGGGTTCGTGACTCGTGTCACCATCCGGTCAAAGTGGCTAGAGCTCAAGCTGAAATCGAACCTTTGGGGCCGAGTCAGGGTAAGAATCAAGGGCGGTACGCCTACCCCGTCAGTGAAAAGGCCAAGCGGTATATCGACAAGTACGGCGTCCCGTACGGGAGCTGGTAAGTAGCTGATGTCCCGATTGATTGTTTTGTGCGCTCTGTTCATTGCTGGTTGTCAGTCAAGTGATCCGCTATCGGGCGAAAGCGATCCTAAATCCGAATGGTGGGAACTAGTTTTTACTGAACCTGACTACATGAAGGTATGGGTGGAGAACAGCTCTGTTCAAGACATTACCGGTAAGGTTTACTTCCGGGCTGGTGGCGGCTCCGCGGCAGGTGGAGAGCCTGACAACGGAAAGGAAACTGCCCGGGGCTGGACAGCAGTGGGTGGTAGCGGGAAGAGAGTGGTGGGTGCCGATCTACCTGAGCGTATCTATGTCCGCTGGCAATCAATTGCAGAGCAGAAAACCTGGCAGGCGTGGGTCGATATCCCCGAGGAAGCCCGACAAATTATGGTGACCTCCACTACTCGGCGCTGTCCAGATACACCAGAGAAAACGGCGCGCTTCATGGCCTCAGTCTATTTAGGGCTCGCTCCGGGCGGCGTTGTGCAAGTGTGGGTAAGAGATTCATGCCGACGGCCAATCAAAGTGGCGCGAGCCCAGGGTGAAATTGAACCGCTAGGTCCCGAGCAGGGGAAAAACGGTGGTCGCTATGCCTATCCAGTGAGTGAAAAAGCCAAGCATTATATCGACCAGTACGGTATCCCTTACGGGCGTTGGTGAGCCGTACATTAATGAAGAAAATTATTTATCTGCTAGGCGCGATTTTCATTACTGGCTGCCAATCTGCTGATTCGCTTTCAGCGAAAAATGACCCGAAATCTGAATGGTGGGAGCTGGCGTTCACTGAGCCGGACTATATGAAAGTCTGGGTGGAGAACAGCTCTGTGCAAGACATTAATGGCAAGATTTTCTTAAAGGTTGGCGGCGGCACCGCTGCGGGGGGAGAGCCTGAGGACGGGACAGAGTCAGCCCGGGGTTGGACTGGAGGAGTAGGGGGCAGTGGCAGGAGGGTAGTGGGGGCAGATTTGCCCGTTCGGATATGGGTTCGCTGGCAATCGATCGTCGAACAGAAAACGTGGCAAGCCTGGGTAGATATTCCAGAGCAGGCCAGGCAGTTGATGGTGCAATCCGTCAACCAGCGTTGTCCACGAGCCCCTGATCAAGAGGCAAGGTCTATGGCATCGGTCTACTTAGGTCTAGCACCCGGTGGTGTCGTGCAGGTTTGGGTAAGAGACTCTTGTAATCACCCGGTTAAAGTCGCGCGAGGGCAGGCCGAGATCGAGCCACTGGGGCCGAGCCAAGGAAAGAACGAAGGGCGTTATGCTTATCCGGTCAGTGAAAAGTCGAAGCGTTACATCGAGAAGTACGGCATCCCTTATGGGAGTTGGTAGCCGAAGGGCCAAAGTGTACGTTTCCCGAATATTGCCGCAAAATCTTATTAAGCAGAAGGTTTCGATTTCTTGCGATTGAACGTTTGCTTTGAACGTAAGAGACCTCTTTTGGCCGAAGCTGCTTTCGAACCAAAGCGGACGTTCAGCAGTAACTCCGGCAATGTGTTTTCTGACATGCTTTGCTTGAGTCCATCGCAAAACTGAATTCACGGGTACTTTGATCCCATGGCCACAGGTCTTAGTGATACCAACCTTGATTACGTACTGGGGATCATTCAAAAAAACCCAAATACCAAATTAAGTGTTATGTGTGAGCACCTGCAGATCGACAGTCGCGATCTTCTGAATCAATTGGCGATCTCAGTAGCAAGACTGTTTATTACGGGCGCCCGCGATTTTCATTACTGTGATGAGGTGATGAATATTGTCATCAGCGATATCGTCGATTTGTCCCTGCACGCGGATATGCCCCAGCCGGCATTCTCTATCTACCAGGCATTTGATGCAGGCGAGTATTGGCACAGCGGCGATGACCGCAACGTATTTCCTTGGGAGAAGTGGACAAGGCCTGAACTCGATAGAATTTTGTGTGAGGTCAATGGCGGCGCTACCGGGCTTTCGAAGTAGGGCCTACTGAACTCCCGAAGGATCACTTCTGACCGATAGCTGCCACTCACGCACGACTGCTTTCGGCCATAAGCAGTCATCCACGATGCAAGTAATGACCTCAGACTTGACATGCTCAAGCGTCATAAAATCTGTCCTGTGGCCATCACTTGAAAACGACTCATGTTTAGCTGATCGACGGTTGCTGCTGCGTTGCGCAGTGAATGGTTCCTCCACCACTGGCCAGCCCGTCCGTGGAAATCTGGATGACTACATGAGCGGGATAAAGGCCCTGCAAAGTATTGAAGGCAATCAGGTCACGCTCCGCATCGCCGAACTGTCCCATGATGATGCAGCCATTGCCATGGGTGTATCCGACGTAGCCTGGCGCGGTGGTTTCAATGAATTCTTCCAGTGAGCGCTCGGTAATGGGTCGCTGAGCATTACGCGCCTTGAAAGACTGGTAAATCTTCTTGCTTCGCGGCAGAGGTAGCGGATGGAGCGTCAGCTTTGCATCGGCGCGCCCCAGATATTTCGCCCTCAGCGCTTCAGGCAAGGCGTTGACTTCAGCCACAGCCGCATTCAGGGCTATTTCATTTCGATTGTCTTGTGGCTCGAAATTCCGGTCGAAAGCAAAAACCATTTGGTTTTGTGAGGCGAACTTAGCGGTGAAGTCCACATGCCAGTCGGTCAGTTCCTCACCCTTGACGCCCGGCATCCACAGCATCTTTTCAACACCAAACACCCGCGCAAGCTCCGCTTCGATTTGCGCCTTGTCCTTACCCGGGTTGCGGTTGTTGTTGATGATGCAGCTCTCCATGGCCACTGCGAGCCCTGCACCGTTGACCTCCAGCCCACCGCCTTCCATTGTCAGCCAGGTGGGCACGCCCGCAATCCCCTTGTTCTTGAGGATGAAACTGGCAATGTGCTTATCACCGTCGACCGGCTGATCCATGACGCCGTTGCTGGTCTTCTGCGGATCTTTGGCCCAATTGCACAGCCCCGTGCTGATTGGCCACTGGCCCCAGCCGTTAAAGTTGGTGTCCACCCCGTACAGCTTACCCTCGGCATCCTTGACGAAGACCGGTGCGGTATCGCGAGTCCACAAATCGTTGATATGAGTTTGCAAAAAGGTGATCGGGAACGTATTGATCGCCGGTAGATCGGCCGGTTTGCGTACTTTGCCGATATAGATCCGTCCCGAATTATCAAGCTGGCCGCCAAACTGGTTTTTAGCCGAAGATTGCGCGGTGATTTCCGCCAGAAAGCCGCGCGCCTCTGCCTCGTCCGCCGCGGTGTCTACCAGCATGTACACCGCCTGAAACCGTGACAAGTTGGCAGCAAGGCGCATCAAGTCCTGTCGTGCGACGAAGCGACTATTGCTCAAATCGCGGCCGAAAGGGGTTTCCTGCTCCTCACCCCAGGCATGGGGAGTTGCGCCGTAAGCCATCCAGGTCGCACTTTGGTGAGACCATTCGGCGGGCATCAGCAAGGACGTTGTGGAAGCCGGACGAGTTGACTCAATGCAGGTCTCGCCTGCTGCCGTTTCCTTGGTTTGCGCAGCCAGCGTTCGGGAAGACCAGACCGAACCGGCGCTTCCAAGAATGGTCAGTCCAGCCATCAGCTTCAACACGTTTCGTCTGCTGCTCATCGATCTTGTTCTCCTGTTCACTGCTGTTGTTCTGGCAAGAGCGGGCAAATTCTTACCCATGCACGGTTGGGGTTTTGTGTTTGTTTTGGTCATTGGCGGCTACCCGATTGGGGGTCGCTGCGTTTGGCTATCCGACTTACATAATGTCCAGCGGATAGGACGTAATGATCAGCACTTCATCGACATCCCCACCCGAGTTGATGCTTGCATCGCGGTTACCGCGATAGGTGGCTTGCAGCAGGGTGATGGACAGATCCTTCGCCGGCCCGGCCTGCACCACATAGGTTGCCTGGGCATCGCGCTCCCACTCCCTGCCATCCTGCATGTCGATATAGGGTGTATAGGCGCCGGCAGCGTCGGAGTGCCGGCCATCGCCACCGGTTCCCTTGACGTAACGGGTGGAAATGGTCAGCCCCGGAATGCCGAAGCTGCTCGCGTCCAGATCGTATTGCAGTCGATAAGAACGCTGGCCGGGGGCGTTGAAATCCGCCCATTCAGAGGCGTTGGTTAGCCAGATGGAACCCTGACCGTTATAGGCACCGCCTTGGCGTTCGTTGCCGCCCTGCCCGCTGATTGCCAAATAGTCAAAGGGCGTATCGCCGTTGATCTGCTGATGAGCGACAGTCAGGGTGTGCGCACCATGGGTCAGCGCCAGCTCAACGCTGAAAGCGTCATTGTCGATGTCTCCGGCAATGGCATCGCCTGCATCCCTGGTCTTGTAGTAATTGAAACGGCTGTGCATCGAGGTGTCGTCATCTAGGCTCAGAGTGTGCTGCAACTCAAGGAAATACTGGTGCCACACGTCTTCGAAACGGGCAACATGGACGCGCGCCGAGAGCATTTCGCTGAAGGCGTAGTCGGCTCCCGCAAAGTCGGCACTGTCGACTCGGGTGGTGCCATAGGTGGTGCCGAGATCGCCATCGCGATTACTGCTGTTTTCCGAATTGCCTGAGGTGAAGTGACCACCCTGCAACACAAGGTTATTCAGCTCCTTACTGTTGATCATCACGCCGCTGGCGTGAGCCGGCATCAGGTAGCCGTCCCACGTGGCGAACACCGGGCTCTGCGGCATCAGATCACCGGCCTTCAGTTCGGTTTGCGACATCCGTATTTTGACCGCGCCGCCCGCCAGACCATAGCCTGCTTGTCCCTGGCATGTGCCGCTCAAGGCGCTGCAATGACTGCCGTCGACCGGCAACAACGGACTGCCCCCTGTGGCGGCTCCGCTGTTAAGACGCATCGCGCCATTGGCAAAGGCATCCACACCAAAGCCGATCACGCCTTGCGTATAGCCTGAGTCAAACCGGAGCATGACCGCCTGTGCCCATTCATTGATGTAGTTCTGGCTGGTGTTCTGAGCAACGCCGGATTCGGCAAAGTTGGCCACCGCATTGTTGTTGTTCTTGTTGTTCACGTAGTAGGCGTAGGAGCGATGTTCGAGGCTCAGGGAACTGTCGTCGACAAACCCTCTGGACTGCGCCTGATCCAAATCCTGCCCTGCCGTCGACTGCTCGTCTTTATCACCGGCCAACTCTTGGTCAATGGCAAAGACCGGTTGCGTACCGGCGATGACGATGGCCAATGCCGGTACGCTCAACGTTTTCATGTGCATCTGCATCAACACTACTCCTCGTTTTTTCTTGTTTTCGGGGTGAGTGGTTGCTCGGCGCACGGCTTGACCGCGCAGCCGAAGACGTACCGACGAGGCTTGCAAGCCCGCGTTTTAAAAGCTTTTTTCAAATTGATTGGGGGCGCAGACAACATCCAGACCAGGCAACCAATGCGATTGTGCGGTCGTGGCAAATGAAGACGTTGAGTCCATTTATGCAAGGGTTGGCCGACTGCGGTTCCTGGCGGCTTTCAAGTCGGCCTTACTGCGTAAGTACTGCATGTGAGTTAAGGCATTGTGTTCAACGAAGGCTGCCCCGGTGCTTGTGATATCTAATGCTACGGGCTAAAAACCGGGCAAACAAACAATGGATTTTGCAGGTATTTGATTAGGTGAGCTTATCAGTGTGGTCAGCCCTAGATGCTAAGAGCGAGGGAAGAAATAGAAATCGGTTATGGGTTGCTTTTACTATCGCCACCGGCAGCTATTGGCCGAAAGCAGCCCTACCAACACATTCATCTTCACGAGCTGTTTCCGGGCAATCACTGACTCGCGAGGTATTCCTCAACCAACGATCGTGAACTCAGTACCACCCAAAACCTCCCCATTAACCATCACCCACACCCCATGCACCCCACCAAAATGCTTCCGCGTCGTAAAATCCTTTATCACCTGCCTTCTACCCACAACCACCTCCCCAAACCCCACCAAATCCAACACCTTCAACTTAAAAACCTTCCGCGAAACCCCGCCATTCGCCTTCACATAGTCAATCGCATAATCAATCACCAGCCGCTGTTCATGTGCCACCGTCGACTTCACCGAAAACGACAAACCAATCGCATCCCCCAACCGCACCACCCCCGGCTCAACCCGCACATCGATCAACTCAACCTCAGCCTTTTTCCCCGCACCAATCACCGCCAACGCGCGCATATCCCCCTGCTTAATCAAACTCCTTAACGCATGCTTGGCAATCCAGGCCGTATGCTTTTCCTCCAGCGACCACCCCTCAATCACGTCCAGCACCCAACCCGGATGTTCCTTCGTTACATCATTCAAATGATTTGCCACGGACTTGCGCACGTACAAACTCTCGTCCGCCTTCAACCGATCCAATATCCCCGCCGCTAAATTCGGATTCGCCTGCACCGCTTCCAGTCGAAACGACCAAGGCAGGCGAGGGCGGCTGCCTTCGCTGGCCAGGCGACGTACATGGTGATTTTCATCCAGCGCCCAGTCATGCATCAGTTCCAGCGAGCGTTCCAGGTCACTGCGCAGAAAGTGGCGAATGGCGAATTCAGAAGAGCCAAACGTGGTGAAGTACTTCAGCGCCTCCATCGAGGTATCGAACGCATGTCCGCCATAGCTGGCGACGTAGTTCGGCAGGCACATGCTGACGAATCCGCTATTCAGCCTCGGAGCAAGTTCAAACAACACTTCGAGGGAATCTTCATACCCGAGCGGCAAAACAGCGTGCAGGCTTTCGCTGACACGGGCCATGCGTTGCATCACCGATAATTCGGCCAGTCCTTGATTGGCATGGTTGAGAAACGCTTTGGCCTTGAACGCGGGGTACACCGCGCTCATTTCGTCGGCGATGTGTTGCAGGCGTTCGGCGTTGAAGATTTCTTTGAGCGCGGGTGCGGCGGTGTCGGTTGTGCTCATGGTCAGGTCATCGGGGTGTTGATGAAGGCTTCGAGGCTTTCCGCGTAGGCGGTGTATTGGGCGATGCGCGGGTAGCGGTGGTTGTCGATCTGGTCGGGCACGACGAGGCCGGTGAAGCTCCACGCGACCGCGAGGCTGATGCCGTCCTGGGCGAGCGTGCCGTCGGTGGGCAGGTGGTAGGTTTCAAGTTGTTTTTCGACGGCGGTGAAGGCGGCGGCGAGTTGGCTTTCGACGCGTTCGACCCACGGTTGGTATTGGATGTCGGCCGGGCGCAGGTTGCGTTCGTAGTAGAGCTGCACGGCTTTTTCGCAAGCGGCGAGGCTGAGGCCGATCAGGCGCAGGGCTTGGGCGCGTTGGCTCAGGCCTTTCGGCAGCAGGGTTTTGCCGGTGGCGGCTTCGAGGTAGTCGAGGATGAGCGTGGAGTCCATCAGTACGACGCCGTCGTCGAGGATCAGTGTCGGCGCTTTGACCACCGGGTTGATCTGCTGGAATTGTTCGAAGTGGCGGAACACCGAGACCGACTCGTGTTCGAGGGCGATGCCCAGGCGCTTGGCGGAGATCGCCACGCGCCGCACGTAAGGGGAGTCGAGCATGCCGATCAGTTTCATGACGCGTTCCTTCAAGTCGAACCGGTGGGAAGGCATAACCTAGCCGAGCTTGAAGCAATTGTCAGTCGTCGAAGCCGACCTGTTGGTGAATTTCGTCGACCCTGGTCCGCTCGCTTTGCGGGCGCCTGTCGCTGGCGATGCGTTTGGTGCAGATCTGTACTGGACATGGGTAATCCTTCAGATCTGTTCTTTTATATGGACGGCAGCGCCCCTGAATCCGGGGGGATGCGAAGGCTACAGGGCAGTTCTGAATGAAAACTCTGGCGGTCGAGAGTCATCGGTCGCAGGTCTTCGTTAGCCGTTTGTCTTCTATATACAGCCGCTGGATTGAATTTCTTGCTATAAACGCACTCCGAGTACCGCCATGAAGCCTGTGTCAGAGCAGTTTCCGGGCTTTGTCGGACGAATTCGCTGGATTTTCTGTTGCTGAGGTCGCAAGTCGGCCTTAGACTGCCGCCCCTCGTAAATTGAGTGCCGGGTGGCATTTGCAATAAACGATGCCTTTTCGACAGCCGCACGCGGTTTGCCGAAACGCTCCCTAATTCGCCTTAATGCACGTTTTTTTATAGAGATATCAATGACAAAGGACAAGTTGCTGGCCATGCCGGCAGATGACTACATGAATGCCGAGCAGCACGCTTTTTTTTCTGAGCTGTTGCAGAACATGAAAGTCGAAACCCACGAGCGCATTGAGCAAAATCGCATCGCCATCGAGAGCCTGGACACTCCGGCTGATCCGGCGGACGCGGCTTCGGTTGAAGAAGAGCGCACTTGGCTGGTGAACGCGATCGATCGCGACCAGCGCATGCTGCCGCAACTGGAACAAGCCCTTGAGCGCATCAAGGAAGATAGTTTTGGCTGGTGCGACGACAGCGGCGAGGCCATTGGTCTGAAGCGTCTGCTGATCAGCCCGACCACCAAGTACTGCATCGAAGCTCAAGAGCGTCACGAGCAGATCGACAAGCACCAGCGTCAGGCTTGATGCCGTGCGGTGACCCATGAATGTGGGTCGCCAGCAAAAGATCGCAGCCTTCGGCAGCTCCTACACGGAGATGTCGGGGCTGCGATCTTTGCTTTTGCTCGTCCGCAACATTTCCCGCCGATTCATTGACCTGCTGCAAGACCCCACGACTAAGGGACCATAGATAATGGCGTTGTAGTGGCGTTTAATGCAGTTACAACAATGAAAACAAGCGTGGGGTGATGATATGACGAGAGATGGATCTCTGGTTGGGGCTCTGCCTGCACCAGTGCTGTTGCCGAAAAACCGCTGGCTCGCACCGACCCTGCAAAGCATCGCCCTGATGCTGTTGTTGGCCGGCATGACCCTGGGTGAGTGGTCGCTGTACCTAGCAATGCCGCTGGCGGTGTTGATTGTCTGGCTGCCGCGCCTGCGTTCCCGAGCCGTCCCCGCTGCACAGCCTGCCGATTCCGGCAGCGCTATTTCTGAACTGACCCGCGACCTTTCCTACACGACCAGCCATAACGCCTTGTCGGCGGCCGGCGTAGCCTTTTCGGTGAAAGAGCTGGCGAGCAAGCTCGAATCGCAACTGAATGCCGCCGCGCAAATCGTCAGCAACGCCGAAGTGATGATCGCCACTGAACACGCGACCTCGCAACTCAGCCGCGAAGCACTCAGCGCTGCCAGCGAAGCCCATCACAGCAGTGCGGCCGGGCGCACGCAATTGCTCGATTCGATCTCGCGCATGCACCAACTCAGTCAACGCGCCAACGCCAGCCGCGAGCTGATCGAAGCCTTGAGCGTGCGCAGCGATGACATTCAGCGAGTGACGCTGGTGATTCAGTCCATCGCCAGCCAGACCAATCTGTTGGCACTCAACGCTGCCATCGAAGCAGCCCGCGCTGGCGAGCACGGGCGCGGTTTTGCCGTCGTTGCTGACGAAGTGCGTGGATTAGCAGCGCGAACCGCGTCGGCAACCGGCGAAGTCGGCGAGATGGTTGCCGACATTCAGCAACGCACCGCGCAAGTGGTCGAGCAGATTCGCGAGCTGTCCAGCGACCTGCACACCGGCGTCGAGCAGGTCGAGCACACCGGTCAGCACCTGGAAAACATCGCGCGACTGGCCGCTGGCGTGGAAACCCAGGTCGGCGAAATCGCCCGGGGCGCGGAAACCAACCGCGAGCAACTCGACAGCCTGTTTAAGGCTATCGAGCAAATGCGCAGCGATCTGGCGATCAGCGATCAACAGACCCGCCGCCTCGCCGACGCCGCCGTGCAGATGGAAGGGCAGGCGGAAACCATCAGCGAACGGCTCGCCGAAGTCGGCCTCGATGACTATCACCAGCGTATCTACGACCTGGCGCGCGAAGGCGCCAATCGGATTGCTGCGCAATTTGAGGCCGATGTAGATCAGGGCCGGGTCAGTCTGGAGGATCTGTTTGATCGCCAGTATCAACCGATCCCGAATACTCAACCGGCGAAATTTCAGACCCGTTTCGATCGCTACACCGATCAGGTGCTGCCCGCGATTCAGGAGCCGTTGCTGCCGCGTCACGAAGGGCTGGTCTTCGCCATTGCCTGCACGCAACAGGGCTATGTGCCGACGCACAATCAGGCATTCAGCAAGCCGTTAACTGGCGATGCGCAGGTCGATGCGCTTAACAATCGCACCAAACGCAAGTTTGCCGATCGCACCGGGATTCGCTGCGGTAGCCATCAGCAACCGGTGCTGTTGCAGACCTATACCCGCGATACCGGCGAGTTGATGCATGACCTGTCGGTGCCGATCATGATCAAGGGCCGGCATTGGGGCGGTTTGCGTCTGGGCTATAAACCCGAAGGTGCGCGCTGAGCGATTGTTACCTTTGCTGCAATGAATCTGTGCACGGCCGTTGCTGTTTCCTCCCGTTGAAAACCATTAATCTAACTACGTAGTTAGCTAGCTAATGATTTTGGGAGGTCAGCATGCAGTGCAGAGTTGATGTCGCCGTGATGATCGGCAGCGGTGTCCCCGAGGGTTTGCGCGCGATGGGGCAAAGCGTCTGCTGGGTGGTGTTATTGAATGGAGAGCGGCGCGGCACCGCGTTCGCCAGTCGCGATGAAGCGGAAGAGTGCAAGGCCGCATGGCTTGCAGAATTACAAGCCAAGGCGGGTGACAGCCTGCACTGATCGGTTTTACTTGCCGCGGTGCAGGCGTACGTTCAACTCATCGACCATGACCGCTTCATCGCCGTCGGCACGTAACCATTCTTTGAGCAATTGCGCTTGTTGTGGCGACCAGAAGTCGGCGTCGATCAATTTGACGTCCGCAGGCAGCGGATGGGCCTCGATGAAATCGTCGATAGCGGAGCCTTCCGAAGGCAATCCCAGTTGGTCGAACAGGGTCGTCAGATTGTTTGCTGTCAGTTCCATCGTATGCTCCTTGGTGTGGGCGCCGGGGTGACGCAATCGAACACTCTCTTTATCTGAGGCAGTCGTTCGCCAGGAGTTCGATTTTCGATTCAAGTGATCGGGCTAGCGCACAGGCTTCGTTATGGTCTTCGCGGAAACCTCTTACACGACCCGTCGATTTTTCCTTGATGTGAAAAAACGAGTTGCCAGCCGGTACCGCTTGAAAACGAGGTGTCTGATCATCTGGTGTGGCGATACGCAGGATCAGCGGCGATGTGGCGCGTGCATCAGAGGGCAGGGCAAAGTGAGTTAGAGTGCACATATGAAGTCCTTTTCATCGTTCGACCCCTATTTACAGGTCGTTTCGGGTAGTCGTAATGAGCATTGCTGCTCTAGAATCGCCAATACCTGTTGACGACGGGGGTTATCTAAAGCAATTTTTCAGCTGCGATATGTCGGAAAAGTGCTTTTTTTCGTGAGAATTTTCCCTAAAGTTCGTAGTCAGTTTTATCTGTCGGCCACTGAGGATTTTTCCTTCAAGCTCTGGCGACAGTTGAGGCAAGTTTCGCGAGTGACATTCCAGTAGTCTAAGAACCTCGCGAACGATGAGCTGTCTGCTCGCTTCGGACTTTTATTTGAGTTATTTGGCAACACTGTCGGCCTGGCCGTTTTTTTGCCGTGCGCGTTTTCCGTGTGCGGCTTTTTCAGATGTGGGGATGTTTCTTTGGCAGTCAGTAACCTCGATATGCATGCTTTGTTCGTGCTGGGTGATTTGCGCGCGAAGCTGGTCAAGCTGTTTCAATCGCGTTTTGTTTACATCACCGAGCAGAGCGCCGAAGGCATTTACGTCGCCGAAATCGACACCGAAAGTGCCTTGGTGGTCGATGACAAACCCGGGCTCAAGCTCAAGGTTGGCGATCATTTCAGTGCGTCGGTCTTGCCCAGTCGTGAAGGCGGCAAGATGGACATCCGTTTTCGCGAAATCAAACTGACGGTCTATGGCTTGGGCGACTACGCCTTTGTCACGACGGCCGATGGCCAGGCGATTCTGTTCAAAGAAGGCCACAGCGTAGTCACGGTGTTCGCCGCCAATGAGCAACTGCAGGAAGGCCTGACCAAAACGCTGAAAGCCGTCACCGCCAAAGCCGCCAAATGGCGCAAAGGCGAACTGGTGACCTTCAAGGCCAGCGAGTGAGCCGGGCGGATTTCCACTCGCAGAACCTCGACACGGCGCGCGAGGAAGCCCAGCGTTTGTACGCGGCGAAGGCGCCAATGCAGGGCGCCTGGCTGGGCTGGGTGGCGTCGCAGATCTACACCTTGCGGCCTGCGGAATACGCCGCCATGGTCAGACGCGAGCTACAAAGCTTGCAGGAAAAATCTGAAACATAACCTCGACCGGATCATCTACCTGAAAACACTGGAACCTCGGCTACAGTCAGTTGACTGAGTATTCAGAGGCTTGCGGTCTTCTGTCAGGCCATCCTGCCAATGCTGTGAACAGCACGAGGGGTAATAGATGAACGGATTTCGACGGTTATTGGCCGCCAGCGTGGCGACATTCGGGATGCTGACGTCGGCGCAAGCGGTGATGGCGGCCGAGACGCCGATCCATTTCGCTGACCTGAACTGGGAAAGCGGCAGCCTGATCACCGATGTGTTGCGCATCATCGTCGAGAAGGGGTATGGGCTGCCGACCGACACGCTGCCCGGCACCACCATCACGCTGGAAACCGCGCTGGCCAACAATGACATTCAGGTCATTGGCGAGGAGTGGGCCGGGCGCAGTCCGGTGTGGGTCAAGGCTGAGGCGGAAGGCAAAGTGGTCAGCGTCGGCGATACCGTCAAAGGCGCCACCGAAGGCTGGTGGGTGCCGGAATACGTGATCAAGGGTGATCCGGCCAAAGGCATCAAGCCGCTGGCGCCGGACTTGCGCAGTGTCAGTGACCTGAAAAAATACAAGGACGTGTTCAAGGATCCGGAAAACCCGAGCAAGGGCCGGTTCCTCAACAGCCCGATCGGCTGGACCTCGGAAGTGGTCAACAAGCAGAAGCTGACGGCGTACGGGTTGCAGGACGACTACACCAATTTCCGCAGTGGTTCGGGCGCGGCGCTGGATGCCGAAATCAGTTCGTCGATTCGTCGCGGTAAGCCGGTGTTGTTCTACTACTGGTCGCCGACGCCGCTGCTGGGCAAATTCAAACTGGTGCAACTGGAAGAGCCGGCGTTTGATGCCGAAGCGTGGAAGACGCTGACGGATGCTGATAATCCCAATCCAAAACCGACCCGTTCGCTGGCTTCGAAGCTGTCGATTGGCGTGTCGACGCCGTTCCAGAAACAGTATCCGCAGATTACTGAGTTCTTCAGCAAGGTCGATTTCCCGATTGAGCCGTTGAACAAGGCGTTGGCCGAGATGAGCGAGAAACACACGGCGCCACGGGAAGCGGCGGTGGCGTTTATGAAGGCGCATCCGGATGTGTGGCAGGCCTGGTTGCCGAAGGATGTGGCGGATAAGGTGTCGGCTGATCTGAAATAGAGGTTTTGGCGGCGGGCCTCTTCGCGAGCAAGCCCGCTCCCACATTGGTTTTGTGAACGACACATATCCAGTGTGGGAGCGGGCTTGCTCGCGAAGCTCTTAAAATTTAGTAGCGACCGCCAATTCAAAGGTACGCGGCGTCCCGAGGTAATACGCCGGCGACACATGCGCAAATTCGGCATACACCTCATTGGTCAAATTGCGCACCCGCCCGGTCACGGTCGTGTGCGAATCGACCTTGTAGCTGAGGAAGCTGCCGAACAACGTATACGACGGCACCGTCATCGTATTGGCCGTATCAGCAAACACCGACGCCACATACCGCGCATCAACCCCACCTTGCCATTGCGGCGAAAAATCATAAGTCAGCCACAGATTGCCGACCCGATCCGGCACGTTGGTCGGCGTGTTGCCCTTGCGCGACACCACCACGCCGGCAGCGTTTTTCTCGGTGAAATCGTCGTACTGCGCATCGACCCAGGCGAAGTTGCCTTCGGCCAACAGCTTGTCGGTGATCCGCAGCGAACTGGCGATCTCAATGCCTTTCGACGTTTGCTGGCCCACCGGAATGCTGCTAGTCGGATCCAGTGGATCGGTCACGGCAAAGTCTTTGCGCTCAATCGTATACGCCGCGAGCGTCGCCGAACCGCGCCCGTTCAGATAATCGAACTTGCTGCCGATCTCCCATTGCTTGCCCGTCGAGACGTCGAAGTCCTGGGTGCCGTTCGGTTGCTCGGCGGCGGTGCTGTATTGCACGTAAACGTTGGCCGACGGGATGAACTGGTACGTCAGGCCGGCGCGTCCGGTGAGCGGTTCCCAGCTGCGTTTAAGGTGCTTGGGATTAGCGGCTGTCACCACTCGGTGGTTGGTCACGTCGAGGTCGATGTCGTCATAACGCAGACCGGTGAGCAGCGACAGTTTGTCGGTCAACGCCAAGCGGTTTTCCACGAACAAGGCTTTGGTGGTGACCTCGTTGGTCTTGTCGCTGATCAACGCCGGGTTAGTGCCGGGTATGTCGTAGAAATGCCCCGGCCGGTAGTTGTTCGGATCAACCGTGCTTGCGCCTTTGACGTTCAGCGGGTAGTTGGTGGTTTGGTTGACCTTGTATTCGAAACCGCCCGACCACGTCGTCTCAAGTCCCAAGAGCGTGTTGTCGTGGCGCAGTTCGAACTGGTTGCCGTTCTGCTCGCCCTGATGGCGCACTTGATACGCGGTTGAGCGGTTCACCGCCGTGTTGTCGGCGTTGTACTGGTAGGTTTCGAGGTTGCGGTAATCGCGCTGGCTGTCGAGGTGATACAGCGTGTTGCGCAGGGTGGTGCTGTCGTTGATGCGGTAGTCGATGATCGAGCGCACCCAGATGGTTCGTTGCTCGTAGCGACCATCTTCGACGTTGTAGTTGTTGAAGCGGTTGTGTTTGTCGATCTTCAGCTCGCCGGCCTTGGGATTGAGCACTGGGGTTCCCCAATACGGACTGTCCTCGTGCTCGTCCTGGTATTCCAGCGCCAACGTATGTGACAGATCCGGCGTCAGGTCGCTGAGCAACGAGAACGCCACGCTCCAGGCATCGCGTTCCTGGCGGTCGATGTAGCCGTTGCTGGTGTTGTGGCTGACGTCGAGTCGGGCGTAGTGCTGGATGTTGGCGCTCGGCTCGGTCAGGGCATGGTTGAGGCCGAACGCGGTTTCGGTGGTGTCGTAAGTGCCGTAGCTGACCCGGCCTTCGATAGCTTGTTCATCGCGCGTGGCGAGTTTGGTCACGTAGTTCAGCGAACCGCCGACCGAGCCTGCGCCGTTGATCAGCGACGACGGACCGCCGACCAGTTCAACCCGGTCGTAGATCCACGCGTCCACCGGTCGGGCGAGACCGCCGGAGACGTTGATGGCGTTGAACATCTGGGTGATCTGGCTGCTGGTGAAGCCGCGATAAGAGACGAATCCGCCGAAACCCGGCGGCGCGCTGGCATTGACGCCGGGCAGGGTGTTGGCGGCGTCCTGGAAGTTCTGCGCGCCGTGGCGCTCGATGTCGTTGCGGTTGGCGATGGCCACCGAGGCCGGGGTGTCGCGCAGGCTGAGGCCGAGGCGCGAGGCCATGCCGCTGGACTGGTCGAGGCTCAGGCCCGGTTCGACGCCGGACTCGCCATCGATGGTGATGGGCGCCAGATCCACGGTGGATTGCGCCCAGACGTTGACGGACAGGCAGCCGCACAGGCTCGCCAGCAAAGTGAGTTGTTTCATCATTGAATCCTGAATGCTTGTCTAGGCGTCAGCGCACAGGCACACGCCGCGCGTTGGCGCAGTGGGCTGACAGATCAAAAAAAGGCAGAAACACTCAGGCGAGCGGTGGGGCGCGAGGGTTGGCCGAGGGCCAGGTGAAGCGGGCAGGGAGGTCGGCGCTGACGATGGGCGCCAGCGGTGGGCTGTGTTGCTCCGGCAGAACGGCGAGGGTCAGGCTGGAGTTGAACGCCGGGCCCATGCCGCCGCCGACCGAGCACAGCGGACAGCCGAACGCCTTGGACAGGGTCGGCAGTTTTTCTTCGGTGGGGTTGCTGGCGATTGGCGCTTGCGTGGCCGGGTCGACCGTACAGAACTGGCCGCCGATACCGTTCAGCTGCATGCCGACCATTTGTCCGTGACCGATGCTGCAGGCGAACACGTTGAACAGGACGCAGCAATAGAGCATCCAGGCCAGCAGTGAGCGATCGGTACGGGAGAATTTCATGGGGCGGCACTTTACCGTACCGCCGATCGGTCGTGCACTTCAAAAAATGCCAACTAGGATGATTTGTTCAAATCCCTTTCCAAGGATTCTCGACCATGACCTTTGTGTTGGCTCAATGGCTGGTGACGGTTTTTGCGGTGATCGCCCTGGTGCATGTGTACTGGGCGCTGGGCGGGCAATGGGCGGCGGTGGCGGCCGTGCCGCAAGTGCCGGTGCAAGGTTTGGTGGCGACGGTGCGCCCGGCGTTCAAACCTTCCGGCTGGATCACGTTGCTGGTCGCGGCGGCGCTGTTGGTGATTGCGGCGCTGGTGTGTATGCGCGTGGGTTGGGGCTTCGCGCCGGTGCATCACTGGTCGCTGCAATGGGGGATCAGCGCGATTGCGCTGTTGCTGTTCGCCCGGGCGATTGGTGATTCGAACCTGGTGGGGTTTTTCAAAGAGGTCAAAGGCTCACGGTTTTCACGGCTTGATACGTGGGTGTATTCGCCGTTGTGCGTGGTGCTTGGCGCGGGATTGCTGGCTGTTGCCTGGGTTTAAGCCGAATGCGAAAGCCCTTGTAGGAGCAGAGCTTGCTCGCGAAAGCGGTCTGAAATTCAACAATTTGATCGGCTGACAGACTGCTTTCGCGAGCAAGCTTTGCTCCTACGGGATTGTGGTGAGGTTCAAGGTTTGGCCACGCGCCATAGGTACCATGCGGCGACTGTGCGGTGTGGGCTCCAGGCTTGGCCGATGTCGATCATCTGTTTGCGTGTCGGTTGTACGTCGAGGCTTTTCAAGCGCCGATAACCTTCACGCACGCCGAAGTCGTCCGCCGGCAGAATGTCCATGCGTTCAAGGCTGTAGATCAGCAGCATTTCCACCGTCCAGCGACCGACCCCGCGCAGGCTGATCAAGCGTTCGATCAGCGCCTCATCGTCCATCGCCAGGGCCGTCGCGTAATCCGGCACCACACCGTCCAGCGTGGCTTGGGCGATGCCTTGAATGGTCGCGATCTTGCCGCCCGAAAAGCCGCAACTGCGCATTCGATCAAAATCGGTCGCGAGGATTTGCTCGGGGCGCGGAAAGGACTCTCCGCCAAACAACCCCACCAGCCGCCCGACAATTGCATCCCCAGCCTTGGCGTGCAGTTGCTGATAGGCGATCGCGCGCACCAGCGACTCGTACGGATCACGCGCCGGATGCGGTTGATGCAGGCAAGGGCCGACAGCGGCGATGTGTCGCTGCCAGTCTTCATCGAGCGCGGCCAGAAATTCGCTGGCTGCTTGATAGGCGGGCATGCTTTTCAAATATCCCTTCGTGTTGATGAATCAATGGGTCAGAAAGCCAAGGGTTGCGTGAGCTGTACCGCGGCGTTTTCCAGCCTGAGCAGAAATGCCTTGCGCGGCTGTCCTCCACCATAGCCGGTGAGCGAGCCATCCGCGCCGATCACCCGATGACACGGCACCACAATCGATAAACGATTGTGTCCGTTGGCCAGGCCCACCGCGCGACTCGCGCCGGGTTTGCCCAGCGCGGCGGCGATGGTGCCGTAGGTGCTGGTCTGCCCGTAGGGAATTTGCCGCAGCGCCGCCCAGACCTGCCGGGCAAACTCGCTGCCGGGCAAATGCAGCGCCACGGTAAATTCGCTGAGTGTGCCGGCGAAGTACGCCGCCAGTTGCTGTTCGATCTGCTGCAGATGCCCGTTGTGTCCCGGCACGACCGCATAGCCGTAGCGGTTCTGCAATTCCTCGACTTCGCGGGTCAACGCCGGGCGATCAAGAAACTCCAGCAACACCAGTCCACGACGTTCGGCCATGGCGATCATTGGTCCCAGTGGCGTGGTCAGGCGGGTGAACAGCAGCGGTTCACTCTGCGCCGCACGCCCCGGCGTGATGTGGAATGACTTCTGAAACGCATCACGAAAACCGCTGAGCGATTCATAGCCCGAGTCGAACGCGGCGTGATCAATCGACGTGCCTTGCTTGATCCCGCCCAACGCCATGCCCAATCGACGCGTGCGCAGCCAGGCATGGAAGGTCATGCCGAAATGCTGTTTGAACCAGCGCCGCAACTTCAGCGGTTCGATGCCTGCAGCGAGAAGTTGTGCATCGCTCCAGCGCACCTCGGGATCAGCTTCGACTGCTTTGAGCAGCGTCTGCACCCAGTCCGGCGCAATGGCGGCGGCGTCCAGCGGTTTGCAGCGCAGACAGGCGCGATAACCGGCCGACAGGCATTCATCGGCATGGGCGAAAAACTCGACGTTCTCCGGTTTCGGCTTGCGCGCCGTGCAACTGGGGCGGCAGAAAATCCCGGTGGTTTTCACGGCCGTAAAGAACACGCCTTCATAGGCAGTGTCGCGTTCAAGCATGGCGCGAACCATTTCGGCGTGGGGCGGCAGGACAGCGGTTTGTATGTTCATGGCTTGAGAGTAAAACCAGATTGTCGATGGCTCCACCGAAAAATCGACAGTGAATTTCCACATCGCCTGAACTACCGTGTAGGAGCTGCCGAAGGCTCGGGCCGCGTTCTTGATCGTTCCCACGCTCTGCGTGGGAATGCAGCCGCGGACGCTCCGCGTCCAAAGATCAAAAGATCGTCCGAACGCGGCCCGAGCCTTCGGCAGCTCCTACACTGTGTGAGGCGTTGAGTTATGCATCCGTTTTCCATTCATCACATCGATCACATCGTCCTGCGCGTCGAGGATCTGCAACGCAGCATCGATTTCTACGGCCAGGTTTTCGGCGCCGAGATGGTCAAGCGCAACGAGCCGCTGGGCCTGATCCATCTGCGCGCCGGCACCTCAATGATCGACCTCGTCGACCTGCAAGGCGAACTCGGCCGCAAGGGCGGCGGGGCGGCCGGGGTCGAGCGGCGTAACGTCGATCACTTCTGCCTGCGCATCGAACCGTTCGATGAAGTGGCGCTGACCGAACATCTGCAATCCTTCGGCCTGACCGTGGCCAAAGCCGAATCGCGTTTCGGCGCTGAAGGCAAAGGCCTCTCACTGTACTGCTTCGACCCGGATGGCAATCAGGTCGAACTCAAAGGCCCGTCCGAGGCGTAAACCTAAAAGTTGACCGATTAAAACTCATCCTCTGATAGTCCGTAAGTCGAAGTGTTGCCATTCGCGACTTTGTAAAGTGTGAGCGTTACAGCGCTATAGCGTATGCCCTTAGAGCTGGACGTTTCGGTTAGTCGCATAGATTCTGAGCGAGAAAGATTGCCGGAGGTAAGGTCTCGATACCGCACATCATAAGATCCGGGTGTCAGGTTCTTGATGGTGAACTGACTATGCGCAGGAATGAAAATCTGGCGGGCCGGTCTGGCGGTTTTGCCATCCAGCGAAACAAGTTTGAGCTGCACATCAGCGTTGTTTTGACCATTGTCTATTGTGACCTCTGAATGGCCGGCGGTGTGCGTTTGGAGTTCCCCAGGCAGGTAAGCAGCAACGACAGGCCAAGGGCGTCCATTGGGTGTAGCTTTTGGGCGTACGTATAGCGCTTTCTTTGGCGTTCCCTTTTGGATATTCAGTCCAGATACGGGGTGTTGTGAATTTGATTTCCCATCGCTCAAAAGCGGAGCCGATGATTGACTGGCGTAGGGCATTGGCCCGCGCGGAGGAGAGTAACTAGACTCGGGTGAGTTAATTATTGCAAAAGTAATTCCCCCGGCTACTAAGCTAATTAAACCAAAATGTACAAAAAATCGGCGGTGTAGCAGTCCCCAATTGCTCTTAAGTTGGTTGTTCTTGCTATCAATCTTCAACGCAGCCAGGAAATTTTCGAGGTTACCGATCAGGTTGTCTCTTTCAATCTCTGGCGGGCTTTTTCGGGCTTGGGAACCTGGGATTTTTTTGCAGTACTTAATTGCACTTTCTGCAATGGATTGTGCCAGATCCGGGCGCCCGGTCGCGTAGAAGTAATACGCTTGATAACCCAGCATTTTGGCATTTTCCAGTGGCGGATGAGTGCCACCAAACATGTTGCTGATCAAGGCTTGAACCGTATAGATTGGCCCCCAAGGAAAGCCCCACCAACCAAGCAGCCAACTCGTCGCTGAAGCCTTTAGCGATTGTTTCTGTGCGCACTCACTACAAAACACTCCCGCAATGGGTTTGCGCATCGTCACGACCAGAAAGCTTTTGACTGACCGGAATACGACCATCCTTGGTTGTGCCGAAACCTTGCCGCAGCTGGAGCATACGATCGGTTCAGGGACGGCGGGTGTTTCGGCTTCCTTCTCTGCTTCGAATCGGTCGTATTCAGTCCGAGACGTTTTGTCCGAAAGGATGGCGTAGGCTTCATTCAATAACTGAAACTGCCCTGTCGTATCGGTTCCTGGATTTCGATCCGGGTGCAGTTGCATGGCCCGTCGGCGATAAGCTGATTTGATATTCTCAACACCAGCGTTCGTAGTTATCCCTAATACTGCGTAATACCCCTTAGGGTCACCTTTCTCATATTGCATCGAACGATCCTTGTAACTCAGGTAAAGAAGTGCCGAGACGACTGGTCTCTTACTATGGTAGCTAACCGCCACTTATTTGGCCCGGGGAAATGGTTCGAGTGCAGTCACTTATAAGGGGGAATTTGAGACTCACTGCTTATGCGTCGAGCGCTGACCAGAAAGCACGTAAACCTCACGCCCGTTTCGCCAGCAGCAACACCGAAGCCGCCGCCGACAACAGTCCCGCGCAGCACCGATTGAAAATACGCTTGCCGCGCGGTTCGGCGAACCAGCGGCGCATGTGCAGGCCCATGTAGGCGTAGGCGCTGATGGCGATCCACTCCAGCGACAGAAACAGCACGCCCAACACGGCGAACTGTGCTGGCACCGGGCGGCCAGGGTCGACGAACTGCGGCAAAAACGCGGTGAACAACAGGATCGCTTTCGGATTGCCGGCGGCCACCAGAAACTCCTGTCGCGCCAACGCCCAGAATCCCACCGAAGCTCCGGCTATTTCCTCCTCGGTTTCGGTGTTGGCGCGCCACAGTTGCCAGGCCATGTACAACAAATACGCCGCGCCGACGATCTTGATCGCCTGAAACAGCCATTCCGACGTCTGCAACACCACCGACAGACCGGCGCCCGCGAGCGCAATCATCCCGGCAAACGCCAGAATCCGCCCGATGCCCGCCGAGCAGGCGCGCTGAAAGCCGTAACGCGTGGCGTTGCTCACCGACAGCAAATTGTTCGGGCCGGGGGCCATGTTCAGGGCGAAGCAGGCGGGGAGAAACAGCGACAGCGTGGCGAGATCCATGACAGCACTCCAGAAACCAGAAGCGCATTTTTATCACAGCCCCCGTGCGGCCCGACCCGTACAGTCAGGCAGTGCTGTCACGGTACAGCGCCCGGCGGTACTGGCGAAACCGTTCGAACTTTTTGCGAAATCTGAAACTCTGAAAGGTCAGAGGGCGGTGGTTTCGTCTGAAAAAACTAGTCGTCGGGTCAGAAAAATGACCTGTGCCGTGTAAAATCCCTCGATGCATTGCCAACCCCGAATGGCCCCAGGCGGCCTCACCAAGAGCGATCTACATGCAAGCAAAGGCCCGTGAAGTTTATGTGCCACCGGTGCTGCAAGATCTGCGAGCCGGCACTGCCGACCTGCACATCGCACTGGAAAAACGCCTTCCTTTTTTCTCCGACGCCCTCGATATTCAGGCTTTTCAACGGCTGATGCAGGCTTACTACGGCTTCTACCTGCCGCTGGAAAGCGCATTGCTGGACAGCCACTGCATCCCCGCCGATTTTGATCTGACGCCACGTCTCAAAACCGCCACGTTGCGCGGCGACCTGCAAGCGTTGGGCGTCGCTGATGGAGCGATCAGCCGCCTGCCGATCTGTAGCCAATTGCCGCAGATCAATTCTGGCGCTAGCTGCCTCGGCATACTGTACGTGCTCGAAGGCGCAACGCTCGGCGGGCAAATCCTGCGCCGGGAAATTTCTGCGCGGTTAGGCCTGGAAGCCGATAACGGCGCGGCTTTTCTCGATGTCTACGGCGCCGCCACCGGCCGTCGCTGGCGCGATTTCATGGAATACCTGGGCAGTCGACCGATGGATGCGGACGAGCGCAAGGCCGTAGTGGCGGCCGCACACACCACATTCAGTTGTTTCGAGCGCTGGCTCGAAAGCCGGGAGGTACTGGCATGACTCCGCAAGACAAACAAGCCTTTGAAGAACTGCTGGCCAACTGTGCCGACGAACCGATTCGGTTCCCCGGCGCGATCCAGCCGCACGGGTTGCTGCTGACCTTGAGCGAGCCTGCGCTGGAGATCATTCAGGTCAGCGCCAACGTCGAGAGCCTGCTCGGCCGTCCGGCGCTGGCGCTGATCGGTCAACCGCTGCACAGCCTGATTGGCGATGAACACGCCGCGCAAGTACGCCAGACGTTGCAACAGCCGACGCTGTCCGACTCGGCGCCGCTGCTGTTTCGACTCAACGACATGGCGTTCGAAGGCTTGCTGCACCGTCATCAAGGCGTGTTGATTCTCGAACTGGAAATCCACGTCGAAAACTTCCAGCCGCGTAACGTGGCGGGCAGCGAAACCCATTTGGGCCGCATGCTCCAACGGCTGCAAGGCGCGACGACGTTGCAGGCGCTGTACGACATCAGCGTCAAAGAAATCCAGGCCATGACCGGTTACGACCGGGTGCTGATTTATCGTTTCGAAGAAGAGGGCCACGGCCAAGTCATTGCCGAAGCGTCCGATCCGTCGATGGAAGTGTTCAACGGTCTGTTCTTCCCGGCGTCCGACATTCCCGAGCAGGCCCGCGAGCTGTATCGCACCAACTGGCTGCGGATCATCCCGGATGCCGCGTACGAGCCGGTGCCGCTGGTGCCGAAGCTGCGTCCGGACACGCAAACGCCGCTGGACTTGAGTTTCGCCACGCTGCGCAGCGTGTCGCCGATTCACTGCCAGTACATGAAGAACATGGGCGTGTTGTCGTCGATGAGTATTTCCCTGCTCAAGGGCGACAAACTCTGGGGCCTGATCAGCTGCGGCAACCGCGAACCGCTGCATGTGCCGCACGAATTGCGTGCCGCGTGCCAGACCATCGGCCAGGTGTTGTCGCTGCAAATCAGTGCGATGGAGGCGCTGGAAGTCAGCCGTCAGCGCGAAGCAAAAGTCGACGCACTGGCGATGCTCAATCAAGCGATGATCGACTCGCCGCAGAATGTATTCGACGGTCTGGCTAACCAGCCCGAAGTGCTGATGGCACTGACCGGCGCCGGCGGCATTGCGATCATCGAAGACAAGCAATTGCACCGTTACGGCAACTGCCCGGAGCCGGACGAAATCCGCGCCCTGCACAAGTGGTTGCAGGACGGCGGCGAGGCGGTTTTCTCCAGTCATCACCTCGCCAGCGTTTACCCGCCGGCCGCACACTATCAGCAAGTCGCCAGCGGCGTGCTCGCCATGAGCCTGCCAAAACCGGTCGACAACGGCGTGCTGTGGTTCCGCCCCGAAGTGAAGGAAAACATCAATTGGAGTGGCGATCCGCGCAAACCGCTGGATCTGGAAAACTCCGACGCCGGCCTGCGATTGCGCCCGCGTACGTCGTTTGAAATCTGGAAAGTCGAGATGGCCGGGATCTCCACCAAATGGAGCCACGGCGATCTGTTTGCGGCCAACGATCTGCGGCGTTCGGCGCTGGAAAATGATCTGGCGCGGCAAGTGCGCCGCGAGCAGGAAGCGGTGCGTGCCCGTGATGAGCTGGTGGCGGTGGTTTCCCACGATCTGCGCAACCCGATGACGGTGATTTCGATGCTCTGCGGCATGATGCAGAAGGCCTTCAGCTCTGACGGCCCGCATACGTCGCGACGGATCTCCACGGCCATCGACACCATGCAACAAGCGGCCGGGCGCATGAACACGCTGCTGGAAGACTTGCTCGATACCTCGAAAATCGACGCCGGGCGCTACACCATCACCCCGCAGAAACTCGACGTCGGGCAGATGTTCGAGGAAGCGCAATCGCTGCTCGCACCGTTGGCAATCGACAAGGACATCAGCATTTCCTTTGAGGCCGACGCGGATCTGAGCATTCATGGCGATCCTGAGCGGCTGTTTCAGGTGCTGTCGAATCTGATCGGTAACGCGATCAAATTCACTCCGCGTCTGGGCACGGTCGGCGTGCGTGCGAAGTCGGTGGGCGATGAAATTGTCTTCACCGTGCGCGACAGCGGCGAGGGTATTCCCAAGGAAAACCTGCCGCACGTGTTCGATCGTTACTGGACGGTGAAGGACGGTAACCCGACTGGCACGGGATTGGGTTTGTACATCACCCAAGGCATCGTCGAGGCCCATGGCGGGCGGATCGTCGCCGAGAGCGAACCGGGGCAGGGCAGCGAATTCCGCTTCACCGTACCGCGTCTGGACTGATCGGTTTAAGAATCTCTGTCTAACCACAATCCCCTGTGGGAGTGGGCTTGCTCACGAAGGCGTCGGCACATTCAACATGGATGTCGCCTGATCTGGCGCTTTCGCGAGCAAGCCCGCTCCCACAGGGGATTTGTGTGAGTAGGGGCATTTTCTTCAATACTGGGGATCGGGCGCTGGTTAGGGTGGGCGCCTTGTTCCTCGTTTTGAAGCAGGTGTGCGATGAGTCTGATTGTTTCGATGGCGGCGTTTGCGCTGGCGGCGTCCATCACGCCGGGGCCGGTGAATATCGTGGCGTTGAGTTCGGGGGCGCAGTTCGGCTTTCGCGCCAGTCAGCGGCATGTCGCCGGGGCCACGTTGGGGTTTGTGTTGCTGCTGGTGCTGATGGGATTGGGGCTGCATGAAGTGCTGCAGCTGTGGCCGTTCATGACCCGCGTGGTGCAACTGGCCGGTGTGGCGTTTTTGCTGTTCATGGCGTGGAAATTGGCCACGGATGACGGTCAGTTAAATGCCAAGGATTCAGCGCGGGCGCCGTCGATGCTGTACGGCGCGGTGATGCAATGGCTCAACCCCAAGGCGTGGCTGGCCTGTGTGGCGGGGATGGGCGCGTTTGTCGCCGATGGTGAGGCGCGGTTGGTCTGGCAGTTTGCGGCGGTGTATCTGGTGATTTGCTATGTGTCGGTGGGTTGCTGGGTGTATGCCGGGACGTTCTTGCGCGGGTATCTGAGCAATGCGGCGGGGATGCGTTGGTTTAACCGCAGCATGGCGCTCTTGCTGGCAGTCAGCGCAATTTACCTGCTGATCACCTGACCCCTTGTAGGAGTGAGCCTGCTCGCGATAGCGGTCTTTCAGTAAAAAAATGTGTGGCTGACACACCTCTATCGCGAGCAGGCTCACTCCTACATTGGATCGCTGTCAGCCGCGATATTGGCCGGGGGTTGCGGCCAGGTGTTGTTTGAACGCGCGCTGAAAATGCGCCTGATCAGCAAACCCAGCCTCCAGCGCCACATCGGCAATCAACTGCCCGCCACGCAAACGCTCGCGGGCGAACTGGATGCGCTGATTGACCAAAAACGCATGCGGTGTCATGCCGTAATGCTGCTTGAAAGCGCGGATCAAATACGACGGTGACAACTGCGCCGCCGCGCAAATATCCTCAAGGCTGAGCAGTTCCGTGCAGTGCTCACGAATAAAATCCGCCGCCCGTTCCAGTTTGAAATTCGGCTCGCGCAACGCTTGCCCGGCCGGGTTCAGGCGCCATTGCAGATCGCTGAAAAACTCCACCGCCGTGCTCTGTTTACGCAGCACATCCTGCTGATCGTCGACCAACACTTCGTACAGCGCCATCAAGCCGCGAAACAGCGCTGCATCCTGCAAGTGCGTGGCGGAAAACCGGCGAAATTCCAGATCCTCACCAAACCCCAACTGATGCTGCAAATCCGTCAGCCACGGCGTCTCGACGTACAGCATCACGTACGACCACGGCTGATCATCAATCGGATTGCAGGCGTGCACATCGCCCGGGTTCATCAGCACCACCGTGCCCGCCGCGACCTCGAACTGCGCCTGTTCATGCACATAAGTACTGCGCCCGGCAGTGATCGCGCCGATGGAAAAGTGCGCGTGGGAATGCCGGGCGTAACAGACTTCGCGACCATCGGCGATGGCCCGTGCTTCGATGAAGGGCAGGGCGTCGTCGCGCCAGAAGCGCGGGGCTTTTTCAGGGTTTTTGGCGGCAGCGTGTTTCATTAGGGTTATTCCCGGCAGGCCAGTGCCCGAGTGTATTAGCTCTGGCCGGCAAAGGCCCGTTCCAGTTCGGCAATGTCGAGTTTTTTCATTTTGAACATCGCCTGCATGGCCCGCTGCGACTTGCTGGTGTCGGCGTCCAGCATCATCTGCATGAACGCCACCGGGACGATTTGCCACGACACGCCGAACTTGTCCTTGAGCCAGCCACATTGCTGCGCTTCGACCGGGCCGCCCGCAGACAGTTGGCCCCAGAAATGGTCGACTTCTTCCTGATTCTGACAATTGACCTGAAACGAAATCGCTTCACTGAACGTGAACATCGGCCCGCCATTCAGCCCGGTAAACGTATGGCCATCGAGCTCAAAACTGACGGTCATCACCGCGCCTTCCGGTTTGCCGTGAAATTCCTGTCCGACCTTGCTGTAGTGGGTCAGGCCGGTGATTTTCGCGTGATCGAAGATCGAGCAATAGAACTTCGCCGCCGCTTCGGCCTGATCGTCGAACCACAGGCACGGCGTGATTTTTTGAAAGCGTTGCATGGCAGTCATCCTCGGCAGGTTAGACACGCTGGACTTTCAGCGTAGACAGTCCTTGGTCGAATGGCCGTGCCGTAGATCGACAAGTCGCGGCGTCAAAAATCCCAGCGCGCTGCCAGTTGCAGGCTGCGCGGTTCGCCGTAGAAGCCGGTGCCGAAGTTGCCGAGGCCGGTGTAGTAGGTTTTGTCAAAGAGGTTTTTCACATTGAGCGTGGTGCTCAAATGTTCGTTGAAGCGGTAGCGCGCCATCGCGTCGACCAGGTAATAACTGTCCTGAGTGATGCGCACGTTCTGATCGGCGCCGGGCTGGAACACGTTGCCGAAGAATTCGCTCTGCCAACTGATGCCGCCGCCCAGGGTCAGGTTTTGCCAGACACCGGGCAGGTGATAGCTGCTGAACAGGCGGACTAACTGCTCCGGCGCGGTGGTTTGCAGGATCGAGGCATAGACCGGATCGCCGTTGGCATCGCGGGTGTGGTTGTAGGCGTAACCGGCGGAGAGGTTCCAGCCGTCGGCGACTTCGCCAGCCAGTTCCAACTCGAAACCTTTGGTGGTCGCGCCTTGCACCGCGCGATAAACAGCCTGCGTGTCGAAGCCGCTGACCTGCTCGGCGACGTTGTCCTGCTCGATGCGAAACACGGCAAAACTGGCGTTGACCCGACCGTCGAAATATTCGGCTTTTATCCCCGCTTCATAGCTGTCGCCTTGCACCGGGTCGAGCACTTGGCGCGCGGCGTCCTTGCTCAGTTGCGGCTGATAAATGCGCGTGTAACTGGTGTACAGCGAGTAGGTAGCGTTGAGGTCGTAGACCGCGCCGGCGTAAGGCGTGACTACCCCGGTCTGGCGGTAGCCATCACGCACATCGACCGTGGCCGGGTCGCTGTAGTCGAGGTGATCGCTGGCGGTGAAATCACTGACGCGTCCGCCGAGGATCAGCGCCAGGTCGTCGCTGGCCTTGAAGCGGCTCGAGACGTACGCGCCGGTCTGGCGCTGGCTGATGTCGTCCGTGCCGATCTGCGGGATATCGGGTTTGGCGAACTCGCCGTGCCAGTCAAAGATACTGCCGTCCAGCGGCGGATAAACCGAGCCGTACACCGGGTTGTTCTGGCGCGTGTTCATCGACATGAAACCGACGATCATCTGATGCTCGCGACCGAACAACGAGAACGGCCCACCGAGATTGAGATCGACATTGTCCTGCACCTCGTCGCCCTTGAATTTGCCCATGTAGAGGAACATGCCATCGCCGGTCACCGGATCTGGATTACCGCCGCTGGCCGAGCCGAGCAAGGTGTCGTGCTCGCGGTGTTTTCGGTCGTAGCTGAGCTTCAGCGTCCAGTCGTTTTGCAGTTGTCGGGCGACGGCAGCGAACAAGGTTTGGTTGCTGAAATCGCGACGGCTCCAGTCAGTGGCCGGGTTGAACGAGCGAGAGAAATTCGTCCGCGAACCATCGCTGTAGAACATCGGAAAACCCGTCCAGCTCGCGCCGCGTGAGCGAGTGTTTTGCTGGTCGAAACCGAAGGTCAGCAGAGTGTCCGGACTGAGATCGGCTTCGACGATGGCGTAGGCGATGTCCTTGGTGTTCTGGTAGTGATCGGCGTGGGCGCTGCGCTCCTGATGAACGCCGACAAAGCGTGCACGCAGGTTGCTGTTCAGAACGCCGGAGATATCGGCTTCGCTGCGGTAGTTGTCCCACGACCCGACGCTGCCACTGAGCGAGGCTTTGAAGGTCGGAGTAGGGCGTTTGCGGATCAGGTTCACCGTGGCCGAAGGGTCGCCGGAACCGGTCATCAATCCCGTCGCACCCTTGATGATTTCGACGCGGTCGAAGGTCGCCATGTCGGTGCTGGTGGTGCCGTAATCGTAGACGCCGTCGTAGTCGGTATTGACGCCGTCGTACTGGAAATTGGTGATCGGCGCGCCACGGCTGGAGAACTCCCAGCGCTCGCTGTCGTAGTTCTGCACGCTGATTCCCGGTGCACGGCGCAGCACATCGGCGATGCCGTTGGCGCCTTGGTCATCGATTTGCTGGCGGGTGATCACGGTCACCGACTGCGGGGTTTCGCGCAGCGACAGCGCCAGGCCGGTGGCGGATGCGCTGACGCCGGTGGTGTAGGCGTGGGTGTCCTCGGTGATCGCGCCGAGGGTTTTGCCGTTGATGGTGGTGGCGTCCAGTTGTAGCGGACTTGCAATGGCTGCGCTGCGCAAAACATAACCGCCGTCCGTTTGCGGCTGGGCTTGCAGGCCGCTGCCCTTGAGCAGGATTTGCAGCGCCTGTTGTGGCGTGAAATCGCCGCTGAGGCCGGGGCTGCGCTTGTCTGCTGCAAGGTCATTGTGCCCGGCAATAAACACGCCGCTTTGTTCGGCGAAGCGGTTGAGCACTGTGACCAACGAACCCGGCGCAACCGAAAAATGCTGTATCTGCCCCTCCGCCAATGCGCACACCGCTGGCATGGCAGACGCCAAGGCCAGAGCGAAACGGGTGCGGGCGAGGGTAGAGCGCAACATGGAGTTTCCGGGGCGATCAACGAAATGAGGGGGCTAGTGGTTAACCGAATGAACCCGCCAAAAGGGAACCGCGATATGAAAAAAACCTCAGGCTTTCGGCCCGACGCTGACCCACCAATCGAAGGTTTTGTTGATGCGGATCGGCAGCGCCGCCTCCAACAGACGCAGGGCTTGATCGGTGTCCTTGAGCGGGAATGAACCCATCACCGGTAACGCGGCCACGACCGGATCGCAATGCAGATGCCCCGCTCGATAACGGCTGAGTTCTTCGATCAACTTGCCCAGCGGCAGGTTATCGGCCAGCAACACACCCCGGCGCCAGGCCTCGCGGGAGGGATCGGCAGCGCTGGCGATGTTCATTCGTCCCGTGCTGAAGTTGATTTGCTGGCCAGCCTGAATCACGGCGGTTTCGCCCTGACGGTTAGTGGCTGCGACCGCGCCTTCGTAGACATTCAATACGGTGTTGTGCTCGTTCTGCCGCACGCTGAAACGCGTGCCCAGCGCACGCATGCGGCCATGTTCGGTCTCGACCCAAAAGGCTCGGTCGAGGTCTTTGGCTGTGTCGATCAGCACTTCGCCGGCGCGCAGTTGCAGCAGGCGCTGGTGCGCATCGAAACGCACATTCAAGGCACTCAAGGCGTTGAGCCAGATGCGGCTGCCGTCGCTTAACGTCGCTTCGCGGGTTTCCCCAGTGCCGGTGGAGAGGTCGGCGGTCAAGCGGTCAACCGAATTCATCAACGGCGTGTTGCGTCCGATTGCCCATCCGGCCATGCCGGTCGCGGCCAAAATCAGCAAACCTTTGAGCGACTGACGACGGCTGATCGACGTGCGCGCGCTGCTGCGCAAGGTGTGGCTGACGGCTTCGGTTTCCTGCTGCAACGGCGCAAAACGCTGGCCGACCCGTTCGATATAACGCCAGGCGGCCTGATGCTCGGGGCTTTGTGCGAGCCAGGCCTGCCAGCGTAGATGTTCTTGCTCGGCGACCGGCTCGTCATGTAATTGCACGTACCAGTGCGCCGCTTGTTCGAGGCTGGCGTGGCTGAGTGTTTGCGTGGCGTTATTCAATCAGCAGACCATCGAGTTCGGCTTCAAGAATGGCGCAATGCATCATCGCCTGCGCCAGGTATTTCTTGATCATCCGTTCGCTGACGCCGATTTGTTCGGCGATCAGTTTGTAGGGCATGCCGTGCAATTGCGCGAGGATGAACGCGTCGCTGACCCGCTGCGGCAGGCGCTGGAGCATGGCGTCCACTTCCAGCAGGGTCTCGACGATGATCGCCTGTTGCTCGGGCGAGGGCTGCAGGACCGGCGGGCGATTGGCGAGGGTTTCCAGCCAGGTCTGTTCCAGTTGCCGACGGCGCCAGTGATCGACGCACAAGCCGCGGGCAATGGTCGCCAGATAAGAGCGTTCGTGGACTTCGCCGTTGAAGGTTTGCGGACGCTTGAGCACGCGGATGAAAGTGTCATGCGCAAGGTCGGCGGCATCCATTGCGTTGCTCAGACGCCGGCGCAATAGCTCGTGCAGCCAGCGGTGATGGCTGAGGTAGAGATTCTGCACGAGTGAGGTGTCGGCGACCGTCATCAGAGCAAGCGTCCAGAGCGACCGTTGCGGGTCTAAATAGGAATGGGTCGCGATTAAAGCAAAAGGACGCAGGTCGCGCAAATGATATTGGTTTGCTTTTAGGCGATGGCGTTGATGGTTTGAGCTGAATGTAGTCTTAATGACAAATATCCGAGTCAAAAAGACCTTTATTGATCTGTGTCAATTTGACTCTGATTTTTGCAGGTGGCTGATTTTGTTGGATTATAAATCTGGCACGAGACTTGAAGTAGTCAAGGTACAAAACTGAACAGCTCAGGAGACCGCCACCATGCTCACTTTCTTCGAAAGCCCGCTGAACGTTCTGCACCTGTCGAGCAAAGTCCTTGTTGCCGGTCTGGTCATGTTGTTGGCTGGCATCTACGGCGCGTACTTATATGACGGGCACATGCCGATTGCGCTGCTGGTGGCGATGCATGCGCTGACTATCCTCGGCCCGACCCTGATCAAAATCGGCTACGTCATGCGTTTATTGGCGCAGTATCGCCTGCACGGCCCGCGATTGATCCTGCAAACCGCGTAACCCTTGTAGGAGCCGAGCTTGCTCGCGAAGGCGGCGTATCAAGCAACACAGGCTCAAGCTGTGCCGACGCCTTCGCGAGCAAGCTCGGCTCCTACAGGGGAAGCGGTGTTTTTTGGATATCAGCCACCATGAGTAGTGACTGCGGCACCGGGCTTTGCGGGTGCTGCGGTTCTTGTAGGCCGACCAAGCGCAACCCGGCCATGTCGAGCGCATTGAACCAGCTCGACAACGTGCGGAAATACCACGGCATCGGCTGCCACTGGCCCTTGAACCCGGCGAACGATTCTTCGCGCCAGCCGTCCTGATAATCGCCTGCCGCAACGGCCCATGGGTGCAAGGTCTGGATGATCAGGGCGCCGCCCGGAGCCAGCAGGGCATTCATCGCAGCCAGCAATGGAATGATGTCCTGATGCAGAAGCGAAAAATTCGCGCAGATCAAATCGTAATCCCCGCCGACATCAACCTTCGCCTCGACCAACGCGTCGTAGTCAGCGACATGCACGGTACAAGTGCCGGCCAGACGTGCCGCGTCCACCAGCGTCGCATCGCCATCGACGCCTACCGCCTCAATCCCCCGATCCGCCAACGCCCGCAGTAACCAGCCTTCGCCGCAACCCAGATCAAGCACACGCGCCGGCTGACGCCCGATGATCGCCAGTAGAACGGCTTGATCAGTCACCTGCTGGCGGCTCTCAATGGCACCGCTGCGGATGACGTCGATCCACGCGTCGGCGTTGGCGTGCCAGCTCTGCAGCAGGGCGGATTCAGGGGTGGGCATGTCGGTCTCCGAAAGGGTTGAAAGAAAGCAGTCCGGGAGAACCACAGTATGGACGCCGCGCCGCATTCAGCGAGCTTACCGACGGGCATCAGTCTGCACGGCGGGCAGGTACCGATTGCGTGTATGCTCTGCTCCTTTCCTGTCTCACTGCGCACGCCTGCATTCGATTCCTTGCGTTTTGAACCCATGGCGCGTGCCTCCCTATGCTGGAGCCCTAATGATTTCGCAGAGCTTCATCGACCCGTGCGACTCGCCCGAACGTCTTGCCGTGCTGCACGGCTATGAAATCCTCGATACCCCACGCGAAGCGGATTTTGACGAGCTCGTGAGCCTGGCCGCCGCCATCTGCGACGCGCCAATTTCGGTGATGAACCTGATAGACCGCCACCGCCAGTGGTTCAAGGCGGAAACAGGCTTGGGAATCCGCGAAACACCCTTGGACGTTTCCATCTGCCGTCACGTCCTTCTGCAGCCTGGCATCACCGTCATACCCGATCTGCGCGCTGACCCGAGGATGAGCTCCAACCCGCTGGTGACGGCCGATGAAGGTTTGCGCTTCTACGCCGGCTGCTTGCTGGAGACGGCGGAAGGCTACGGCCTCGGGACGCTGTGCATTCTCGACCGACACCCGCGACAGCTGAGCCCGCAACAGAAAATCGCCCTGGTAACGTTGGCCAAACAGGTCATGGCGCAAATGGAGCTGAGGCGCTCGCTGCGGCAGAAAAATCAGCTGCTTGAGCAAAAGGACATGCTCCTCAAGGAAATCAACCATCGGACGAAGAATCACCTGCAACTGATCATCGGGCTGATCCAGCTGCAAATACGCCAATTGGCAGATCCCGTCGCCCGCGCGGCACTCGTCGATACCAGCCGACGGATCATGAGCATCGCTGCCGTCCACGAAAAGCTGTATCAGGCCGATCAAGTGGAAACGGTCAACGCAGGTACTTATCTGGCCGAGTTGATCGATGGGCTGCGCGGATCAGCCTCGGCGCAAACACGCTTCGTGATCGACCTGGACGACGTCATCCTGCCGCTGGACAAGGCGATCCCGTTGGCGCTGGTGCTCAACGAACTGGTCACCAATGCTCTTAAATACGCCTACGCCGACAAGTCGGCGGGGGACGTGTTTATCGAGCTGAAGGCGGCTGCTGGTCAGGTGCTGTTGAACGTGACGGATAAGGGCGCGGGGCTGCCTGCGGGGTTTGATCTGAAACAGCATTCGTCCGTGGGAATGAAGATCATCAAATCGCTGACCCGCCAACTGCGGGGCGAGATGTCGATGCTCAATATGAGCCCGGGTTTGCAGTGTTCGCTGAGATTTCCGTTTTAAGGCCGTAAGTATCGCCTTGCAGGTCGTTGAGATTGGCGCGGGACATTGATGTGAGTCTCTCATGAGGGGCGCGGGATTAATCCATGAAAGCAGGTTGCGCACGGATCCGCGACCCCCGAGAGTTGATTACAGCGCGAAAGTGTTTGGCTGAGTCCGGCTATTTTTCTTTGAGAAATTGCTGCGTCAGGTCAAACGGGCGATCACTTGTTTGAAGCCGCGAGTGCCTCTTTCAGCGCCCCATCTGCACGTTCAGCCGTCTGCGCGTCGCCGTGTTTTTTCAGCAGTTCACTGACCTCGTGCAACTGTGCTGCGCTGAGTCCCACGCGCAGGCTCGCCGCCATGTGCGAGCGCAATTGCGATTCCACCCCCGGCGTTGCCGCCAGCGCCCCGACGGTCGCCAGTTCGCGGCTTTGCCAGTCGAGGTTGTCGCGCTCGAAGATGTCGCCGAACAGGTGGGTTTGCAGGAACTGGTTGGCTACCGGGGCGAACTCGAACACCGGGCCTTCGACCGGAGCGCCGGAGATCTTCGTTTGATTGGCGGTGCCGGCGGCCAGCAGTTCATCACCGGTCGGAATCGCCCGGCTCGGTTCACGCCCCGGCGCATCGTCAATGCCGCGCTGTTTGCGCGCTTGCACCACAGTCATCAATTCGTTCAAGGCGTTCAGGCTGCGCGGGAAGCCGACATAGGCGTAGAGCTGCACGAGAATTTCCCGGGTTTCGCTGATGGTCAGGCCGGCATCGAGTCCCTGGTTGAGCGCCGTGTTGAGGTTGGGCATGTCGCTGGTCGCCATGAACGCGGCGATCAGTGGAATCGATTGTTGTTGGCTGGACAAAGTTGCTGCGCTTGCTGGCGTGCTGGTCATGGGTTGCGATGCCTCGGCTGCGTGAGTGGTAATACTGAACATTGCCCCGACACTCAGACAGAGCGCCATGAGTGCGGGGCGGGCGGTGTGGTTGCGGACGTCGATGTTCATCAGATCAACTCCGTTCAGGTCGTGAAGCGGTGACGCGCGGGGGCCGTGGTCCGCGTGCGGATTTTCAAGATGTCACTCGGTACAAAAATTCAATTAACGCGTGACAGGGTGATCGCTCAGCCAGCCGTTCACGCGTTCCATGGTCCTGCGCTCCTGCTCACCCTCCATCACAAAACCTTCCAGCACCTTGGCTTTCGGCGCGTGCTGGACGAGGATGCTGCGGCTATTGCCCAAGCCGTAGCCGCCGTGGGTGTTGAAGGGGATGAGCGTTTTGCCGGTACAGTCATGAGCGCTCAGAAACGCGCGGATGATCGGCGGGGCGGTTTCACCCCAGATCGGAAAGCCGAGATAAATCGTGTCGTAGTCGCTGAGGGCGTGAACCGTGTTTTGCAACTCGGGTTCGACGCCGCTGTCACGCTCCTGACGCGCCTGCTCCACGGTTTGCAGATAGTCCTCGGGGTAGGCGTGGGCCGGGCGAATCTCGAAGAGATCGGCACCCAGGCCACGTTGAATCAGCCCGGCGACCACGCGGGTATTGCCCGAGCGCGAGAAATACGCGACCAGAATCCGCGAGCCTGAGCGCGGTGTTTCACTGGTGCTTTGCGTGTCGGCGAGCGACAGCAGTGGGGCGCTGGCCAGTGCGGCGATAACGGTGCGCCGCAGCGGATCGTGATCGTGGCTCATCGGCCGACGCGCGCCTTGAGGGCCTCGGGATAACGCTCGCCTTCGATACGGATTTGCACCAGTGCGGTGTCAATTGCCTTGAGTTCAGCAGCGTCGAGGGCAATATCCGCGCCGCCGAGGTTTTCTTCCAGTCGATGCAGTTTGGTCGTGCCCGGAATCGGCACAATCCACGGTGCCTGCGCGAGCAGCCAGGCCAGCGCGATCTGCGCCGGTGTGGCTTGTTTCTGCGCGGCGATCTGGCGGATCAACACCACCAGGCCCTGATTGGCTTGCAGCGCCGACTGGCTGAAGCGCGGGACGATGCTGCGGAAGTCATCGCTGCCGTAAGTGGCCTCGGCCGACACCGTGCCGGTGAGAAAACCTTTGCCCAGCGGGCTGAACGGCACGAAGCCGATGCCCAATTCCCAAAGCGTCGGCAGGATTTCCTGCTCGGGCTCGCGCCACCACAACGAGTATTCGCTTTGCAGCGCCGTGACCGGTTGCACCGCATGGGCGCGGCGAATGGTTTGCGCGCCGGCCTCCGACAGGCCGAAATGCTTGACCTTGCCTTCGCTGATCAAATCTTTCACCGCCCCTGCGACTTCCTCGATTGGCACGTCCGGATCGACGCGGTGCTGGTAGAGCAAATCGATGTAATCAGTCTTCAACCGCTTCAACGAACCCTCGACGGCCTCCCGAATGTGCTCGGGGCGGCTGTTGAGAATCTGCTGCTTATTGTCGTCACCGAAGGTGAAGCCGAACTTGGTGGCGATGACGACTTTGTCACGAACGGGCGCCAGTGCTTCGCCGACCACTTGCTCGTTCAGGTAAGGGCCGTAGACCTCGGCGGTGTCGAAGAACGTCACGCCTCGGTCAACGGCTGAACGGATCAGTGCGATGGCTTGCTGGGTATCCGTCGCCGGGCCGTAGCCATGACTCAAGCCCATGCAGCCAAAGCCGAGGGCGGATACTTCGAGTGAGCTGTTGCCGAGTGTGCGCTTGTGCATGTCGATCTCCCGTTGGGCGTGGGGAGAACAGTAAGCGAGCTGACTGGTGAGGACTAGACGGGTAAAACAGGATGGCTTGATGAGTTGTGCTCATTAATAGACTGGGAGACGCACGACCAAGACCGTTCGTGGCAACCGAGCAAACCTTTTCCAGACTGAATGATCTCTAACTTGAAGTTGAATAGCTGAGGTGCACCATGAATAAATCAACCGGCGGCTGCCTGTGCGGCGATGTCCGTTTCGAAGTGTCCGGCCAGCCTTACCGCGTCGGCATCTGCCATTGCCTCGACTGCCGCAAACGCCACGGCGCGCTGTTCCACACCTCGGCCATATTCCCCGAAGACGCGCTCATCGTCAGCGGCGAAACCCGTGACTACAACGGACGATTCTTCTGCCCGCGCTGCGGTTCTCCCGTATTTACGCGTTCGGAAGATGAAGTCGAGGTTAACGTCGGATCGCTCGATGAGCCGGATCAGTTCAAACCCACTTACGAACTCTGGACGATACGCCGGGAAGCGTGGTTGCCGGCGTTGCCGCTGGCCCACCACTACCAACGTGACCGCGAAAGCACGGGCCGCACAGAGGAATAGGGAGCCCTTGTGGGAGCGAGCTTGCTCGCGAAGGCAGTGGATCAGTCAGCCCGACATTGACTGACAGACCGCTTTCGCGAGCCCGCTCCCACATGGGATGGGTGTGGATCTCAGAAATGAGGATTGGCACACATCATTGTGAGAGCAAGCCTGCTCGCGAAAGCAGTGGGTCAGTCAGCACGGCAATGTCTGATTGAATGCTTTCGCGAGCAGGCTCGCTCCCACAGGGGATGGGTGTGGATCTCAGAAATGAGGATTGGCACACGTCATTGTGGGAGCGAGCCTGCTCGCGAAAGCAGTGGGTCAGTCAGCACAGCAATGTCTGATTGAACGCTTTCGCGAGCAGGCTCGCTCCCACAGGGGAGAGTGTGTATGACCAGCAATTTTAGCCGCGAATAAAGGCCAGCAGATCCGCGTTAATGGTATCCGCCTCTGTCGTCGGCATTCCGTGTGGAAAGCCCGGGTACGACTTCAGTGTGCCGTTCGGCAGCAACTTCGCCGACAACGGCGCCGAGTTGGCGTACGGCACAATCTGGTCATCCTCACCGTGCATCACCAACACCGGCACGGTGACTTTCTTCAGGTCTTCGGTGAAGTCCGTCTGCGAAAACGCCACAATCCCGTCGTAGTGCGCTTTAGCGCCGCCAATCATGCCTTGCCGCCACCAGTTGGCAATGATCCCGTCCGAAGGCTTGGCTCCCGGCCGGTTGTAGCCGTAAAACGGCCCGGTCGGAATATCCCGATAAAACTGTGCTCGATTCGCCGCCAAATTCGCCTGAAACTCATCGAATACCGATTTCGGCAACCCACCCGGATTGCTCTCGGTCTGCACCATCAACGGCGGCACCGCGCTGATCAACACGCCTTTGGCGACGTTGTCCTGGCCATGCCGGGCGATGTAATGAATGACCTCACCGCCCCCGGTCGAGTGGCCGACATGCACCACGTTCTTCACGCCCAAGTGATTAACCACCGCCAGCGCATCATCCGCGTAGTGATCCATGTCGTGGCCGTCCCAGACCTGGCTCGAGCGCCCGTGGCCACGGCGGTCATGGGCAATCACCCGAAACCCTTTGCCAAGGAAAAACAGCATCTGCGCATCCCAATCGTCGGAGCTCAGCGGCCAGCCGTGGTGGAAGTGGATCACCGGCGCGTCTTTCGGGCCCCAGTCTTTGTAGAAGATTTCGACGCCGTCTTTGGTGGTGACAAATCCCATGTTCGCTACTCCAGACCAATGTGATGGATAACCCGCGCGGTGGGCGCGGACCGGTATCGCTCATGACGCGTTTTCTAAGGTGATGGCTCGGGTGCGAGCCGTTATCAACTGTAGGATTAAAGTCGACATCTGCATGACCGGTGGTCGCAACGTCTGGCTTCATGCGCAATTTAGGCTTTGCTGAAAGGGATAAGCCGAGGCGCGCGTAGGCATGTTTGGCCACAGCGACGCCCCTTCAGAACACCGTGAGTCTGAGGAAATTCCCCGATGCTGACCTTGAATATCAATGGCAAGGATCAGGAGCTCGATGTCCCCGCGGACATGCCGTTGCTCTGGGTTCTGCGCGATGTCGCGCACCTGACCGGTACCAAATTCGGCTGCGGCATGGCCCAGTGCGGGGCCTGCACCGTGCACGTCGACGGGGCGCCGTTGCGCGCCTGCATTACGCCGGCGACCGCCGTGGCCCATGGGCAGAAAATTCTCACCATCGAAGGCCTGTCCACCGACGGTTCGCACCCGGTGCAGCAAGCCTGGGCCGAACTCGACGTGGTGCAGTGCGGTTACTGCCAGTCGGGGCAGATCATGTCTGCCGCCGCTTTGTTGGCGAAAATCCCCAAACCCACCGACAGCGATATCGATCAGGCGCTCTCCGGCAATATCTGCCGCTGCGGCACCTATCCGCGAATCCGCGCAGCGGTGAAGCGTGCATCGGAAATCGGCTGATTGATAACGTGGGAGTCGGGTGATGAACAGTCCTGTATCGCGTCGGGGTTTTCTCAAGGGTAGCGCCGTGTTGGGCGGCGGCTTGGTGGTGGCGTTTGTCGTCCCCGGCGGCCACAAGTTTGCCTTTGCCGCTGAGAATGAAGGCAAGGTTTTTGCGCCGAATGCGTTTTTGCGCATCGCGGCGGACAACAGCGTCACCGTGTTGCTCGGGCATTCGGAAATGGGCCAGGGCATCTGGACCGGCCTGACCATGTTGATTGCCGAAGAGCTGGATGCCGACTGGTCGAAGATCCGCGTCGAACATTCGCCCGCATCGGCAGCGGACTACGGCATGCCGGGGTTTGGCGGCATGCAGATTACCGGCGGTTCAACGTCGACATGGATGGAGTTTGATCGCTATCGGCTGGCAGGCGCGACCGCTCGGCAAATGTTGGTTGAAGCAGCGGCGAAGCGTTTTGAAGTGGCGCCCTCGGCGATTCGCACTGAGTCGGGCGTGGTGATTGCCGGCGATCAACGTGCAACTTACGGCGAGCTGGCGGACGCCGCCGGGCAACTCCCCGTGCCGGATCCGAAATCGATCACCTTCAAGGAAGCCAAGGACTGGAAAGTCATCGGCAAACCGACCAAGCGCCTCGACACCCCGGAGAAAATCACCGGCCGCGCCAAGTTCGGCATGGATGTGCAGTTCGAAGGTTTGATGACGGCGATGGTCGCGCGCGCCCCGGTGTTTGGTGCCAGCGTCAAATCCTTCGAAGGCTCCGAAGCGTTGGCGGTGCCGGGCGTGCACAAAGTGCTGCAAGTACCGACCGGTGTCGCGGTGATTGCCGATCATTATTGGGCGGCGAAGCTCGGGCGGGATGCGCTGAAGATTGACTGGGATCTAGGCCCGCATGCGGATCTGAGCAGCGAAAAATTGCTGGAGAGTTTCCGCAAACTGGCCACAACGCAAGGCACGTCAGCCAGTCAGGCCGGGGATGCCAAGGGTGCTTTTGGCAAAGCCACGAAGAAAATCGATGTCGAATACAGCGTGCCGTATCTGGCCCACGCGCCGATGGAACCGCTCAATTGCACGGTGAAGATCAGTGCCGAGAAATGCGAGATCTGGACGGGGACGCAGTTTCAGACGCTGGATCAAATGGTCGCCGGCAAGATCACCGGGCTGAAGCCTGAACAAGTGGAAATCCACACCGAGTTTCTTGGCGGCGGTTTTGGGCGTCGAGCCAATCCAACGTCGGACTTCGTCGCTGAAGCGGTGCAAGTGGCGAAAGCCGCGGCGATGCCGGTGAAAACCGTGTGGTCGCGGGAAGACGATATTCGTGGCGGTTACTACCGGTCGATGTTCCTGCATCAGGCGAAGATCGGTTTGGGCGCTGATGGTTTGCCGTCGAGTTGGCAGCATGTGTTGGTCGGGCAGTCGATCATGACCGGCACGTTGATGGAGGCGACGATGGTCAAGAACGGCATCGATCCCACTTCGGTCGAAGGCGTTTCCGACAGTCCTTACGTCAAAGGTCTGGCCAATCATCAAGTGGATCTGCATTCGCCGCAGACTGGCATCAATGTGTTGTGGCTGCGTTCGGTGGGCCATAGCCACACCGGTTTTGTCATGGAATCGCTGATCGATGAAATGGCCACGGCGGCGGGCAAGGATCCGGTCGAGTACCGACGAACCTTGCTCAAGGACCATCCTCGGCATCTAGGTGTTTTGAATCTGGCGGTGGAGAAGGCCAATTGGAAGGCTCCGTTGCCGGATGGTCATGCACTTGGCGTGGCGGTGCACGAATCGTTCGGCAGCTACGTGGCGCAGGTCGCCGAGGTGTCGCAGGACAATCTGGCGATTCGCGTGCACCGCGTGGTTTGCGCGGTGGACTGCGGGATCGCGGTGAATCCGCAGAGCATCGCCGCGCAGATGGAGTCGTGCATCACCTTCGGCCTGGGCATGGCGCTGCACAGCAAACTGACGCTCAAGGACGGCGCGGTGGTGCAGTCCAACTACCACGATTATCAGGTGCTACGGCTCAACGAGATGCCGGTAGTGGAAGTGCACATCGTGCCCAGCAGCGACAAACCCGGCGGCATCGGCGAGGCTGGTGTGCCGCCGACTGCGCCAGCGGTGGCCAACGCGGTGTTCGCCCTGACCGGGCAGCGTCTGCGCGAGTTGCCGCTGCAACTGTCGGGGGTGTGAAATGAAACGACATCTAGTGTTGGGCACGGTGGTTTTGCTGGGGCTCGGCGGTTATGCCTCGGACTTGTTTGCCGATGATCAGGAAGCATTGAAGGCGTTCGGCACGGTGCAGAAAGTCTTCCAGAGCCCGCGATGCCAGAACTGCCATATCCCCGGCGATTCGCCGCTGCAGTTCGACGCGGGCATTCCGCATGCGATGAACGTGGTGCGCGGCATGGACGGCAAGGGCGCGGCCGGTTTGCCCTGCGCCACCTGTCACGCAGAAAACAATCCGCCGGCCAGTTACGGCCCGCATGCACCGCCGGGTGCGCCGCATTGGAGCCTGCCACCCGCGGCGCACAAAATGGCCTGGATCGGCCTGCCACCGGACAAGCTTTGCGCGATGATCAAGGATCGCTCCAGCAACGGCGATCGCGATTTTGCTGCGCTGATCAAACACGTCAGCGAAGACAAACTGGTGTTGTGGGGCTGGAATCCCGGGGCAGGGCGCGCGCCGGTGCCGGTGCCGCATGACATTTTTGTCGAGCAATTCAAGCTCTGGGCCGACGCGGGCGGGCCATGTCCGGTGGCGGGCATCTGATGGGGGGAGTTAGCGCTGATTTGCGCTACGCTGAAAGTCATTGATGCCAACGGAGTGTGCGAATGCTGGTTCCAGGAAAACCTGCCAATGAAGCGGCGCGAATTCAGGTGCTGCACGGCCTCGACCTTCTCGATTCGGCGCCGGAGGAGCGTTTCGATCGGCTGACGCGGCTGGCCAAACGACTGTTCAATGTGCCGATCGCGCTGGTGACGCTGGTCGACAAGGATCGTCAGTGGTTCAAGTCCTGCGTGGGCCTGGCGGCTACCGAGACACCACGGGATATCTCGTTCTGCGGGCATGCGATTCTCAATGATGGTCTGCTGCTGGTGCCCGATGCGCGGGAGGACGTGCGTTTCCACGATAATCCGCTGGTGACCGGCGAGCCGAATATTCGCTTCTACGCTGGCTATCCGCTGACCGTGCCCAACGGCAATAAAATGGGCACGTTGTGCCTGCTCGACACCAAACCTCGCGAACTTGATGACGAAGAACGCGCGCTCTTGCGTGATCTGGCGGAAATGGCCGAGCAAGAACTGACGGCCGTGCAGATGGCGAGCATGGACGAGCTGACGTTGCTGTCCAATCGCCGCGGGTTCAAGCAACTGGCGCAGCATGCGCTGGACGCCTGCGCACGGCTGGAGCGGCCGGCGACGTTGCTGTTTTTTGATCTGAATGATTTCAAACAGATCAACGATCTGTACGGGCATGCCGAGGGCGACAGTGCGCTGAAGACCTTTGCCGATGTGTTGCGGATTGCCTTTCGCGAGAGCGATGTGGTCGGGCGCTTGGGTGGGGATGAGTTTGTCGCGCTGCTGACGGGGTCGAGTCATATCGAAACCACGGCGATCATGGCGCGGCTCAAGGAGATCCTTGAAGAGCGTAATGCCACGCTGCATCGGGGTTATGCGATTCGCTTCAGCGTCGGCCAGATCGAGTACGACGCCAAACGCCATGAAACCGTGGATCGCTTGCTGGCCGACGCGGATGGCGCGATGTATGCGCACAAGCAGGCCCTGAAGCGCTGTTGATTCGGGCCCCATCGCTGCCAAGCCAGCTCCCACAGGATTCTCGGGTGTTCACAAAACCCCGTTCCACCAAAAATCCCCTGTGGGAGCGGGCTTGCTCGCGAAGGCGTTCATCCATTCAACATCGCCATTGCCTGACCCACCGCTATCGCGAGCAGGCTCACTCCCACAGGTTTCGCGGGTGTTCACAAAACCCCGTTCCACCACAAATTCCTTGTAGGAGTGAGCCTGCTCGCGAAGGCGTCCATCCATTCAACATCGTCATTGCCTGACCCACCGCTTTCGCGAGCAAGCCCGCTCCCACAGGTTTCGCGGGTGTTCGAAAAACCCCGTTCCACCACAAATCCCCTGTGGGAGCGGGCTTGCCAGCGAAGGCGTCCATCCATTCAACATCTCCACGCCTGACCCACCGCCTTCGCGAGCAGGCTCACTCCCACAGGTTTCGCGGGTATTCACAAAACCCCGTTCCACCCTAGATCCCGTGTGGGAGCGGGCTTGCTCGCGAAGGCGTTCATCCCTTCAACATCATCATTGCCTGCCCCACCGCCATCGCGAGCAGGCTCACTCCCACAGGCTTCTCGGGTGTTCACAAAACCCCGTCACACCACAAATTTCTTGTAGGAGTGAGCCTGCTCGCGAAGGCGTCCATCCATTCAGCATCATCATTGCCTGACCCACCGCCTTCGCGAGCAAGCCCGCTCCCACACGGTTCTATAGTGGATTGGGGTTTTTATGAGTACCCGAAACACCTGTGGGAGCTGGCTTGCCCGCGATGGCGTCAGTCCAACCAGCACCCCCTCTACTTGGCAAACAACTGCCCAATATCTTTGAACGCCTTGAATTCCAGAGCATTCCTGCACGGATCAAATAAAAACATCGTCGCCTGTTCTCCCACCATCCCCTGATACCGATTCCCCGTTCAGTCACGAACCGCGTGCAGCGCCGGCAAGCGCTCAGCCAGTGCCTGCCATTCCGTTATACCCAGCACCACACCAAAATGCGGCACAGGTACGTCATGCCCGTCCAAGGCATTGTTGTGCGCGGCTTCTTGCAAGGCATTTTTCGGTACCAGGTGAATCACCAGTTGATGGCCGAAGAAGTTGAAATCCATCCAGTGATCACTGGAGCGACTTTCCTTCGGCAAAGGTAATACCAGGTAGGCTTGTGAAGCCAATTAAATGGCCTGAAAAGGTATCAGGACTGTAATTTGTAACAGGTGTGTGAGGTAGGTCCAGCGTGAGAGATTGTCTTGCGCGTATTCAACGTTTCGCCTCGATTCATTCCAATGTCGGAAACCGCGCAGGGATCAATCTTGGCGTTTTCAAAGGATGGAAAAATGACAAGTCAAAGTGTTCCTCCCATCGTTCTAAATCCCGGCGATCTCGATCCGACGTTTGGCGAAAATGGTGTTGTAGAGCTCCTGCCAGGTACCGCGACCATCAGGGCTATGGTTGAAGATAAGCTGGGAGGGATTGTCTATGCTCTTTGGGTGCAACACGAAATCTGGTTAAGCAGAGTATTCGGCGACGGCCGTCCTGACCTTGGGTTCGGTCAGGGTGGTGTAACAAAGTGGAGTTTCGTGCCCGGCCTGGTGTCGGCACCTACCCAGTTGATTCTTCAGGGCGATGGGAAAATTTTGCTCATTGGTGCGGTTCGATCTCATGCAGTTATTGGGCCTTCACAGATCGCACTGACTCGGTTCCATAGCAATGGCAGTCCCGATTTGATATTTGGCAATAAGATCTTGCCTTTTCCGTCCGTGGGTAAAATCACCACCGACTTTCCCCGTGGGTGCTTGCACAACGATGGAAGAATTCTGGTCGCCGCGTCTTACAGTCTTAGAGACAATCAGAACCAAACGATTTACGAAGAAATCATACTTCATCAGCTTCAGGCGAACGGGGATACAGATTTGACGTTCGGGGGCGGGCGTGGGTTTATCGAGGTGCGCTTCAATGGACACAATTCCACGTTTGAGAGCGTGGCTGTTACGAAAGAAGGAAAAATACTGATCGCGGGAACCTCAGATCGTTTGATCGGCAGCTCAACCAACAAGAAGCAAGCAGTTTCTCGACTGTTGTCGAGCGGTGCAACTGATCGAACCTTTGGGGTGTATGGCTGTTGGGAAGCGGAAGGTGTAAATCAGTCGGGTGCTATGACTTTGCACGGGGACAACATTGTTGTTGTGGGATTTGAGATTACTGGTCCTTTCAAAGCATGCATTAGTCAATTAACCGCAGATGGCGTTTACGATCCTGAATTTAATGGGGGAAAGCGGCTGCTCATTGATATTCCGGCAGACCAGCCCGGATGGTTCGTTTGGTGCCATTATGTAGCACTGCAGGGGGATGGGAAGATAGTCGCCGCGGGGTACGCAGGCGATGTAACACAGTCCTTTTTGTTACGCGTCCACACGAATGGCGAAGTTGATTCGGGTTTTGCAGACGAAGGCGTTCGTATGCTTGAACCTTCGAGTTTATGGGGGGGGCTCTTGGTGCAAAAACAGAATCAACGGATAGTTGTCGGACTGGACTCTGCCAATTATGGTGAAGCAAAACTGGTTGGTGTTGTGAGTTGATGGAGCTGCAAAGACTGGTCTGAGCTGTATCGATATTGGGCTGCCTGATCCACCGCTTTCGCGAGCAGGCTCGCTCCCACAGGAGGCGGGGTTGCGGGCATAAAAAAACCCGCCAGATTGGCGGGTTTTTTTATCGGCTAAGCGAAGATCACTCTTCGATGTTGCCCATGGCGGTGGTGTTGAAGCCGCCGTCGACGTACATGATTTCGCCGCTGATGCCCGACGCCAGGTCGGAGCACAGGAAGGCGCCGGCGTTGCCGACTTCGTCGATGGTGACGTTGCGACGCAGCGGGGTTTGCGCTTCGTTGGCGGCCAGCATTTTACGGAAGTTCTTGATGCCCGACGCTGCCAAGGTACGGATCGGGCCAGCCGATACGCAGTTGACGCGGGTGCCGTCCGGGCCCAGGGAGCCGGCCAGGTAACGGACGCCAGCTTCCAGCGAAGCCTTGGCCATGCCCATCACGTTGTAGTTCGGCATGGTGCGCTCGGCGCCCAGGTACGACAGGGTCAGCAGGCTGCCGTTGCGGCCTTTCATCATTTCGCGGCCGGCTTTGGCCAGGGCTACGAAGCTGTAGGCGCTGATGTCGTGAGCGATGCGGAAACCGTCACGGGTGGTGGCTTCGGTGAAGTGTTCGCTGCGTTCGGCGTGCCGATTCGCCTGATTCGGCGGATCAACCGTACGCAATTGCTCAAACGTTGTTCACCGTTGCAACACCAGCCGGG
>NZ_JBIVJB010000020.1:0-71495 GCF_044750025.1 Pseudomonas sp. NPDC088885
AAGAAGGCATCAAGAAAGGCATGTACCTGCTCGAAGAAGACACCCGCGATGCGGCGCACCACGTACAGCTGATGGGCTCCGGCACCATCCTGCGTGAAGTCCGTGAAGCGGCGAAGATCCTGCGTGAAGAGTTCAACGTTGGCGCTGACGTGTGGAGCGTTACCAGCTTCAACGAACTGCGTCGCGACGGCCTCGCTGTCGAGCGCAGCAACCGTCTGAAGCCGGGCCAGAAGCCTAAGCTGAGCTACGTCGAAGAGTGCCTGAACGGCCGTAAAGGTCCGGTCATCGCCTCTACCGACTACATGAAGCTGTTCGCCGAGCAGATCCGTCAGTGGGTACCGTCGAAGGAATTCAAAGTCCTCGGCACCGATGGTTTCGGCCGCAGCGACAGCCGCAAGAAACTGCGTCATTTCTTCGAAGTTGACCGTCATTTCGTGGTGTTGGCAGCCCTGGAAGCACTGGCTGACCGTGGTGATATCGAACCTAAGGTTGTGGCTGAAGCCATCACCAAGTTCGGCATCGACCCGGAAAAACGCAACCCACTGGACTGCTGAGGAGACATTTTGTGAGCGAACTCATTCGCGTACCTGACATCGGCAGCGGTGAAGGTGAAGTAATTGAACTGTTTGTGAAGGTCGGCGACCGTATCGAAGCCGACCAGAGCATCCTGACCCTGGAATCGGACAAGGCCAGCATGGAAGTGCCGGCCCCGAAAGCCGGCGTCATCAAAAGCCTGAAAGTGAAGCTGGGCGACCGTCTGAAAGAAGGCGACGAACTGCTTGAGCTGGAAGTCGAGGGCGCCGCTGAAGCGGCCCCTGCTCCGGCTGCTGCACCGGCTAAAAAGGCTGAAGAGAAACCGGCCGCCGCTCCTGCTGCTGCCGCGCCAGCCGCTGCCCCTGCTGCCGCTTCGGTTCAGCAAGTGCACGTGCCGGACATCGGTTCGTCGGGCAAGGCACAGATCATCGAGATTCAGGTCAAGGTCGGCGACACCGTCGAAGCTGATCAATCGCTGATCACGCTGGAATCCGACAAGGCGAGCATGGAAATCCCGTCGCCTGCCGCTGGCGTGGTCAAGGCCATCAGCGTCAAGCTCAACGACGAAGTCGGCACTGGCGACCTGATTCTGGATCTGGAAGTGGCGGGTGCTGCGGCCCCTGCTGCGGCCGCTCCGGCTCAGGCTGCTGCACCGGCCGCCGCCGCTGCGCCTGCTCCGGCAGCCGCGCCAGCCGCTCCGGTTGCTGACAGCGTTCAGGACATCCACGTTCCGGACATCGGTTCGTCGGGCAAAGCCAAGATCATCGAAGTGTTGGTCAAGGCTGGCGACACCGTTGAAGCTGACCAGTCGCTGATCACCCTGGAATCCGACAAGGCGAGCATGGAAATTCCATCGCCTGCCGCTGGCGTGGTGGAAAGCGTTTCCATCAAGCTGGATGACGAAGTCGGTACCGGCGACCTGATTCTGAAGCTGAAAGTCAAAGGCGCGGCCCCTGCTGCTGCCCCGGCGCCAGCTGCCGCCGCTGCTGCTCCGAGCGCTCCGGCACCTGCCACTGCTGCTCCGGCTGCCGCTGCACCTGCTGCCGCTCCAGCCGCCCCGGCCAAGCCGGGCGCCAAAGTTCACGCCGGCCCAGCCGTGCGTCAACTGGCCCGTGAGTTCGGCGTTGAGCTGAACGCTGTCGGCGCCAGCGGCCCGCACGGTCGTATCTTGAAAGAAGACGTGCAGGTTTACGTCAAAGCGATGATGCAGAAGGCCAAGGAAGCACCGGCCGCTGCTGCTGGCGCAACCGGTGGCGCGGGCATCCCGCCGATTCCGGTCGTCGACTTCAGCCGTTTCGGCGAAATCGAAGAAGTGCCGATGACTCGCCTGATGCAGATCGGCGCGTCGAGCCTGCACCGCAGCTGGCTGAACATCCCGCACGTGACTCAGTTCGATTCGGCTGATATCACCGAGCTGGAAGCCTTCCGCGTGGCACAGAAAGCCGTTGCAGAGAAGGCCGGCGTCAAGCTGACCATCCTGCCGCTGCTGCTCAAGTCGTGCGCGCACATGCTCAAGGAGCTGCCGGACTTCAACAGTTCGCTGGCGCCAAGCGGCAAAGCGATCATCCGCAAGAAGTACATCAACATCGGCTTCGCCGTCGACACTCCGGATGGCCTGCTGGTACCGGTCATCAAGAACGTCGACCAGAAGAGCCTGCTGCAACTGGCAGCCGAAGCCGCTGCGCTGGCCGCCAAAGCCCGCGACAAGAAGCTCACCGCTGACGACATGCAAGGCGCCTGCTTCACCATTTCCAGCCTCGGCCACATTGGCGGCACCGGCTTCACGCCGATCGTCAACGCGCCGGAAGTGGCGATCCTCGGTGTTTCCAAGGCAACCATTCAGCCAGTCTGGGACGGCAAAGCCTTCCAGCCGAAACTGATGCTGCCGCTGTCGTTGTCCTACGATCACCGTGTGATCAACGGCGCCGCTGCCGCACGCTTCACCCAGCGTCTGGGCAGCCTGCTGGCGGACATCCGCACCATCCTGCTGTAATCCCAGGTGGCCCTCCAGCAATGGAGGGCAGCTTGTGTTTCACGTTTTCGAGCGCCACACGCTCGTACCTCAACCCCGTCAGTTTGACGGGGCTTTTTTTTGCCTGAAATTCGTCTCTTATACTTTTCCCACACATTGCGCTGACATCGGCTACAGCCCGAGTCAACTTCGTGCCGATCTTTTTATCCAAACGCCAACTAGTCTTGGCACAGCACAGTCAAACTACCTTTTAGTTTTATCTGACACTCATTCGAATGGATTCGAACATGTTAAAACCGACTATCGGCCCGATTATTGGCCACGTTACAACTAACCAGGCGCGGATATTTATTCGCGGCGAGTTTCAAAAAGATCTTCAGGTGTTCGCCGGCATTCGTTATCGGGCCAGCGACACGCAACAATGGACTAGAGGCATTTTTGCCAAACTCGACGAATCTCGCGACATGTCCAATGTGATCGCACTTAATAACTTGGATGAAGACACCGAGTACGAATATCAAACCGGCTGGTTCAGCCCGATGAGTCCGGTACACACCGTCGACAGTGTCGCTGAACTGCCGCTGCAATGGCCGCGCGAGACTCACCGTTTTCGCACCCGCTCCGGCGAACCATTGCAGCCGCGCGCCTACATCGTTGGTTCGTGCCGTTACCTGCGCATGACGGCGGGTGTTGCGGTGCTGCCGCAGTTGGGTGACCGAATCTTTGCTTCAATCCGTCAATTGATCGAAGGGATACAACCGTCCATCAGTGCAATGCTGATGACCGGCGATCAGATCTATGTCGACGATCTCAACTTGATTGCGCCTGATCACGAATACAAAGATATTCTCGCAAAGTACCGCGCAGCTTTTTCGCAACCCAACATAAAGCGCTTAATGTCGGAAACTTCGACGTATATGATTCTCGATGACCATGAAATCGAGGACAACTGGCCAGCGAATGCCGAAGCAGGTGACGACGCGTTATATAACAACGCCACCAAAGCCTATGAACTGTATCAAGCCAGCCATAGCCCGGCCTGTTCTTTGGCAACTAACGGCCAAGTTGATCATTCATCTATCCAGCATTACTGGTATCAATTCAGCGACGGCGATCTCGAATGGTTTGTCACCGATAGCCGCACCCGACGCAACTTGTCGGCCGATGATCGACGCATCCTCGACGTCGAACAGGAGCAAGCGCTGCTGGACTGGCTGATCAACAGCACGGCGCGGGTCAAATTCGTCGTCACCAGCGTGATGTTCTACCCGGACGGCAAAGGTCTTGGCGAAGATGCGTGGAAAGCCTTTCCGGAGCAGCGTCTGCGCTTGCTGGAAACCATTCGTACCCGGCGGATCAGCAATGTCATCTTTATTTCCGGCGACGTGCATGGCTCGATGACTGCACGTCTGACGCACAGTGAAGATCCTGATTTCGAAGTGCACACCGTGGTGTCATCGCCGCTGTGCAACAGCAAACTGCTGCCGTATGCCAAGGCATCCACGTTCATTCTGGATCAGCCACTGGTGCGCACGGCGGCGGGCGATTATGTGCATGAGTTGACCAGCGAGGTGATCAGTCAGGACAACTTTGCGCACATGGTGGTCGAGGCTGAGCGGATTGTGGTGAATTACCATGATCGCGATGGGAAGCCATTGCAGTCGATTGCGATAGATCTGCGCTAAACCTTAAAAGATCGCAGCCTTCGGCAGCTCCTACAAGGATCGTATTTCCCTGCAAATGCGTACGCTGGCTGCGATCTTTTGCTGTTTTCAAATAGACGCTGGAGAAATGTTCACTCCAGCCGACATATTCTTATAGCACTTGGCCTTCATCACTCTTGTCAGTCAGTGCTGCAATGATGCAACCTTGCCGCAGGCAACGTTTAAGAGGGCGAGAGCCCGGCGCGTTCAGCATATTTCCAAGCGAGTTCCCTTCATGAAGAGCCAACCCGATGCCGCCAGCCGTATGGTGGCCGAGGTAGTGACGCAGTTGCCTGTGCCCTCGCGGCTCGGCATGCTGCGTTTCGAGCGCTTGAATGAAGCCAGTTGGGCGATGCTCTTTCTCGATCCGAATTGCGAACGCCAGTTCGGCCAGCCCGCTGTCGAGCTGTGCGCTCTGGTCGGCTCGCCTTACGCCAGCCTGATGGAGCCGGAAGCGCGCTATCAACTGCACGACGCGATCCAGCAACAACTCGGCGCCAGCCCGCATTATCTGGTGCGTTACACCCTGCACACCCCGGCCGGCGCGCTGAATATTCTTGAACTGGGCGAAGCCTACAAACAACACAATCGCCACCTGCTGCGCGGCTATCTGCTGGCGGTCGATGACGTCTTCGACGATGCGCCGCTGCAACCCTCGGTCGATCTCGAAACCCAAAATTCGCGCCTGCAAATCGCCCTCGAACTGAATCAGCGCGCGCAGCAGGAACAACTGCTGCATCTGGAGCGTGTCCGCGCCCAGCAGGATTTGATTCTGCTGCTCGCCCGTCAGCGCTACAGCACGCACAATTCCTTGCAGGAAGCCGCCGAACTGATCACCCGCTGCGCCTGCGATATCTATGAAATCGACTGCGCCAGCCTGTGGAACCTCGAAGGCCAGCAACTGGTGCCGATCTCGGCGTACCACCGCACGACGCAGGACTACATCCTGCCGGACGTGATCGACGTCAGCACCTTTCCCGATTACATGGAAGCGTTGCAGAGCAGCCGCGCCATCGATGCGCACAACGCGATGCGTGACCCGCGTACCCGCGAAATGGCCGAAGCCCTGCGCCCGCGCGACGTCAATGCGATGCTCGACGCCAGTATCCGTGTCGATGGCCAGGTCGTCGGCGTGTTGTGTCTGGAACAAACCGGCGTCACTCGCGCCTGGCAGTCCGACGAAATCGCTTTCGCCGGCGAGTTGGCCGACCAGTTCGCGCAAGTCATCAACAACCACAACCGCCGCACCGCCACCAGCGCCCTGCACCTGTTCCAGCGTGCGGTCGAGCAAAGCGCCAACGCGTTTTTGCTGGTCAATTGCGACGGCGTGGTCGAGTACGTCAACCCGAGCTTTACCGCGATCACCCAGTACACCACCGAGGAAGTCCACGGCCAGCGACTGTCCGAGTTGCCGGCGCTGGAAAACCTTAGCGAGCTGCTGTTCGATGCCCCTTCCGCACTGGCCAAGAGCAACAGTTGGCAGGGCGAATTCAAGAGCCGCCGGAAAAACCTCGAACCGTACTGGGGCCAGTTGTCGATCTCCAAGGTCTACGGTGACAACCGTGAGCTGACGCACTACATCGGCATCTACGAAGACATCACCCAGACCAAGCTCGCGCAACAGCGCATCGAGCGCCTGGCCTACACCGACAACCTGACCAACCTCGGTAACCGCCCGGCGTTTATCCGCAATCTGGACGAACGCTTCGCCCGGGATAGCGATACCCCGATCAGCCTGTTGCTGGTCGACATCGACAACTTCAAGCGCATCAACGACAGCCTCGGCCACCAGACCGGCGACAAACTGCTGATCAGTCTGGCCCGGCGTCTGCGCAACAGCCTCAGCCCGAGTGGCAGCCTCGCGCGATTCGCCAGTAACGAATTTGCCGTACTGCTCGACGACACCGATCTGGCGACCGGTCAGCAGATCGCCAACCAATTGTTGGCGACGCTGGATAAACCGATGTTCGTCGACAACCAGTTGATCAGCGTCACCGGCTCGGTCGGTCTGGCCTGCGCGCCGTTGCACGGCCGCGACCCGCAAACCCTGATGCGTAATGCCGGTCTGGCACTGCATAAGGCCAAGGCCAACGGCAAACACCAGGTGCAAGTCTTCACCGAAGCGCTGAATGCCGAGGCCAGCTACAAACTGTTCGTCGAGAACAACCTGCGCCGCGCCCTCACCCAGAACGAGCTGGACGTGTTCTACCAGCCCAAGTTGTGCCTGCGCAGCGGTCGCTTGCTGGGCATGGAAGCGCTTCTGCGCTGGAATCACCCGGAACGCGGCATGATCCGCCCGGATCAGTTCATCAGCGTCGCCGAAGAGACCGGGCTGATCATTCCGATCGGCAAGTGGATCGCGCGTCAGGCCTGCCGCATGAGTAAAGCGCTGACCGCTGCCGGCATGGGCAATCTGCAAGTGGCGATCAACCTCTCGCCGAAGCAGTTCTCCGACCCGGATCTGGTCGCCTCCATCGCCAACATCCTCAAGGAAGAAGCGCTGCCGGCCCATCTGCTCGAACTGGAACTGACCGAAGGTCTGCTGCTGGAAGCCACTGAAGACACGCACTTGCAGCTTGATCAGCTCAAGCGTCTGGGCCTGACCTTGGCCATGGACGACTTCGGCACCGGTTATTCGTCGCTGAGTTATTTGAAGAAATTCCCGATCGACATCATCAAGATCGATCGCAGCTTTATCCACGAAATCCCCGACAACCAGGACGACATGGAAATCACCTCAGCGGTGATCGCCATGGCGCACAACCTCAAGCTCAAGGTTGTGGCGGAAGGCATCGAGACCGCCGAGCAACTGGCATTCCTCCGTCGCCATCGCTGCGACGTCGGCCAGGGCTACCTGTTCGACCGCCCGATCCCCGGCGGCGAGCTGATTCAGGCGCTGAAACGCTACCCACGCGGTCCGCTCGCCCTCTAACCCCCGCCGCCCTCTCTATGGATGACTTCCTCCTGTGGGAGCGGGCTTGCTCGCGAATGCGGTGCATCAGTCAATATTTCTCTTGCCTGACACACCGCCTTCGCGAGCAAGCCCGCTCCCACAGTTTTGATAGTGCGAAGTCGGGCATCATTGGGCACACTGGCGGTCTGACTTTTTACATCCAACCTGACTGAGAGGACTGATCATGGTTCTGCGCTCGGAAATTCTGGTGAACAAAAACGTGCTTCCAACCAAAGAACAAGCTCTGCCCGGCCGCGAAACCGCGATGACCCTGCCTGAAAAACACTTCGTGTTTGAAGACACCCCGCTGCTCGGCCCGTTTTTTCAGGACGTCGATTTTGCGATCTTCGGTCTCGGTTGCTTCTGGGGTGCAGAACGCCGTTTCTGGCAGCGCGAAGGCGTGGTCAGCACGGTCGTCGGTTACGCTGGCGGCTTCACGCCAAACCCGACCTATGAAGAAGTCTGTTCAGGTCTGACCGGCCACTCCGAAGTGGTGCTGGTGGTGTTCGACAAGGATAAAGTCAGCTACGAAGAGCTGCTGGCGATGTTCTGGGAACTGCACAACCCGACGCAAGGCATGCGTCAGGGCAACGACATCGGCACGCAGTACCGCTCGGTGATCTACGCAACTTCGCCTGAGCATCTGGACGCGGCGCTGAAGAGCAAAGCGGTGTATCAGGCTGAATTGTCGAAGGCTGGCCTGGGTGAAATCAGCACTGAGATCGAACAGGCGCCGACCGTGTACTTCGCCGAGACGTATCACCAGCAGTATCTGGCAAAGAATCCTGAGGGTTACTGCGGGATTGGCGGCACCGGCGTGTGCATGCCACCGAGTCTGGCGGGTAATTAAAGCGTAGAAGCTTCGCGAGCAAGCCCGCTCCCACATTTGAAATGCGTTCCAAATGTGGGAGCGGGCTTGCTCGCGAAGGCGTCCGTTCAGCCACCATCAAACCAACGGATCAGCTCTCGGCAATCAACCAATCCATCTGCCAGCCACCCTGAGTCTGCCCCAGTTTCTTCGACAACCACGGCAGCAACTCACGCAACTCTTCCTCCAGCCCCCACGGCGGATTGGCAATCGCCATCCCCGAACCGTTCAGACTGTTCGGCGTATCCAGCGGATGCACCAGCAACTCCACGCGCAGCAACTTAGGCGCGCCGCTCCCGGCCAGATCCTGATAGAAACGACGCAGCGCACGCTGGTCTTTCACCGGATACCAGATCGCCGCCACCGTTTGGCGCATGCGGCCAATGGCCTCTTTCAACGACGCCGCGCAGCGCTGCATCTCATCAAGCTGTTCGAACGGCGGATCGATCAGCATCACCGCGCGCTTTTCCTGCACCGGCAACATCGCCCGCGCCACATGCCAACCCTCGCCGAGGTGCACTTTGACCCGACGATCACCGGCCATGTTGTCCTTGAGCAGCACGCCGTCCTCCGGGTGCTTCTCGTTGAGCATCACCCGATCCTGCGGCCGCGTCAGACGCCGCGCCAGCTCCGGCGAACCCGGGTAGTAGCGCAACTGGCCATCCGGATTCATCTCGTGCAGCACTTTCATGTAATCGGCGGTCAGCGCCGGCAGATCCGGCTGATCCCACAAGCGCGCGATGCCTTCCAGGTACTCGCCGGTGCGATTCGCCTGATCACCCTGCAAGTCATACAGACCGATGCCGGCGTGGCTGTCGAGATAGGCAAACGGCTGCTCCTTGCGCGACATCAAGGCGATGAGGCGGGTCAAGGTCAGGTGTTTGAACACATCGGCGTGATTGCCGGCATGGAAGGCGTGACGATAATTCATGGCTGCTCCTGCGAAGGGCGCAAAGTTTACCTTTTACCGCGCGGCAAGTCAGGGGTTGGCGGCTGAGCGGACAAATGCGCGCCCTCACCCTAGCCCTCTCCCAGAGGTAGAGGGGACTGATTGAGGTGATCTTGCGGCTTATGTCGACCTGAAAGACCACCGCGATCTCAAGCGTGGCCGGGCAAAGTACGCTGCAGAAGTCGCAAGTCGGCGTACCTCACCCAGCCGACTCGGTCAGTCCCCTCTCCCTCCGGGAGAGGGTTAGGGTGAGGGGCTTCGCTATCATGCAGTTACACTGGCTAACCATGATAGACAGGAAGTCAAAAACTCATGCGACACCCGTTCATCTTCCTACTCGGCGCATTAGGCCCATACCTCGCACTTGCCGACGCAAACCACACCGATCAAGCCCGGCAAACCCTCAAAAATTACGGCTTGAGCCACTGCCTCCTGGCGCCATTCAATAAGCAATCCGCCCTGAGAAAAGACATCGCATTGGCCGCCGGTGCCTACTCGTTCATGGGCAAGGGCATGCACACAGTCCTGCAAAATGAAGACACGCTGCAGGTACTGCACGATCCCTATAACGAGACGAGGAACCATGTGTCTGCGGCGTATGCCCAGACCTCCGCCAACAGCAAATACTCGGATGAAAAAATGGTCTTCCATGCTTGCCTGCAGGTTTACAACTCAGAAGCGTTCGAGCGTTTCATTCGGGCTCAGGATGCTTACATCGTTGTTGATTGAGCCTTTTTGAGAGTCAAAAGATCGCAGCCTTCGGCAGCTCCTACACGGCGATTGATGTAGGAGCTGCCGCAGGCTGCGATCTTTTGATCTTGAGCCGTCAGGACGGCATGCCGCCCAACCTGCGCCCAATCACATCCAGCACATCACAGCCATCGCGCAACGGGATCGCACAGAGCATGGCGAAGTCGCTGAGGATGATCGAGTCGCACTCGACCGAGCCACGCATGCACAGGTTCTCCAACACTTGAACCACGGCGCGGAGGCGGTAGTTGGCGGCGTCCAGGAGGATGTCGAGGGGCGCGTGGGTGTCGACGAACAGGGTGGGCATATCGCTGCAATTGCTGGTCAGGGCCATGAAGCGGTTGGCGGGATGGGGAGTGATCTTTTCGTAGGGTGGATCGGGTTTAAGCCTAGCCATATCAGTTGCACCTCAATAGGTTAAATGAGCCTGCCAATGACCTTCCTACAGGTTTGGGTGGCAGCCGTACGCGAGAGTAGGAAACTGAGAAACCCACCAAACTCAGCTACGCCGAAGCGTTCCCGCGCACGGCCGCCGCAAAAGATATTACGGGCACTAATTTAAGTGCCGTAATCAAACGTCGACGCTGATGCACGGTGAATTTGTCAGGGTTCCTACACCCGCCACCACTCTCGCAGTGACAACGAAAAGACTATCCCTGCAACCCACCGCCCACCAGTTCATGAAAACCGCCGCAACTCGAAGGAAACGTCCGAAGCCTTCGCCCGGAAACCTCACTCCGACTCTGTCAGCAAAAACGCTAATAACGCCGATTGCGTCGAATCTTCCGACGCTGTAACTAGAAAAAACTGGCTGACCTTGCAGCGCAAAACCGGCTCGGGAAATGCCTCGAACAACGCCGGATATTCCTCACTCAGCCACTGCACAGCATTACCGACCTGAACATCAACTCCGTCCGCTGCCAACACCGATTCCGGCACTTTCCACCATGGAAACACCTGCCCGGAAACCAGCGCCTTCCCCCCGACATCAATGGCCTGACCATTAATCAGTCCACGCGAGATCACCGGCAACAGTTGCGCCGCGCTGACCGCCTCGGACTGCAAGATCGGCGACAAAAACCGCCCATCCCAAAACCGGAAAAACACCGCTTTGCCGTCCGGCATCAGCACCTGAGTCAGACTGCGAAAATGCTCAACCACCGCTTCAAGGCTCGCCGAGGAAACCGCCAGCCACCCCCAATCAACAGACTCGGTAGCCGCCACCCAATCGAGAAACTCACTGTCCACAGCGACAATTCCCACGAAGGGCATCACCGCATCCCACTCGGCGTAAATAGTGTCCGCCCAGATTGGGCTCGACGCCCCTTGCCAAGCCGTGGATGGATTGGCGTCGCTGGTTTTGCTGAAAATCGCGAACAATTGCTCCGACGGTTTCAGCGGTACGTTCGCCAGCCACGCCGACGGCGCTAGACATTCAGACGGCACAAACACCCTCCTTACACCGCGCGCACTCTTCGCAGAACGGTGCATCGCCTTTCAGGCTCATGATCTGTGCCGGCGTGAGCATGGCGGCGGGCGCTGCCGCCAGTTTCTCCGGCAACCCCGGCATAACGGGCGCGGCACTCATGGGCACCATCGGTGCGCCACCGACCATGATCGGCACGCTGCTGAAAATTCCCCCGGGGCCGATGTTGATCCACTGCCCACCGGCCTGAATCGTTGCGCTCGCACCACCATCGATGACTACTTGCTGGCCAGCGCTGACATGAAATTGCCCGCTGGCACTGAGCGCCTGACTGCTGACACGAATATGCCGGTCGCCGGTCACGGTCAGGTGATCGTCCTGCCGCACTTCGGTTTGCCGCTGGCCGTGGGTGATGCGTTGTTCATCGGCCTTCAATTCATGCCGCGCGGTGCCGGTGACGACAATGCTGCGCTGGTTATCGACCTGCACCTGTTGATTGTTGAGCACATGCTGCGTCCAGTTGCGCTGGGCGCGCAGGTAGATTTCTTCGGCACCTTTGCGATCCTCGATGCGCAGTTCGTTGTAGCCGCCACCGCCGGGACTGCTCTGGCTGCGGAAGATGCTGCGGGTTTTGTCGGCGGGCAGATCCAGTGGCACTGGCGTCGCGGCATTTGGCAGGCAGCCCATGACCAGCGGTTTGTCGGCATCGGCGTCGATGAAACCGACCAACACCTCCATGCCGACTCGCGGGATCAGCACGCTGCCATAACCGTCGTGGGCCCAGCCGCTGGCGACACGCAGCCAGCAACTGGAATGTTCGTTCAACTCACCATCACGATCCCAGGCCAGTTGCACCTTGACCCGACCGTACTCGTCGCAATGGATTTCCATGTCTTTCGGGCCCGTGACGACGGCCGGTTGATAACCGAGCATGCGCGGTTTTTCCGGGCCCAGCGCCGGACGAAAGAACACGTCCCACGGCGTGGCGAGAAAGGTATTACGGTAACCCTGGAAACCTTCCCCATCGCTGGTCGCCGTTTCTTCCAGCACTTGCGGCTGTCGGCCGTGGTGCTCGACGGCAGTCAGCAGCCACAGGTCATTCCAGTCTTGGCGCGGATGGTCGGCCAGTTGCAGGAAATGTCCGCACACCAAGGAGGATTCGTCGCTGAGGCCCTCGGCTTGACGGTAATCGGAGACATGCTGTTCAAGTGCGCGCTGGGCGAGGTGCTTGCCGGTTTCACGATCTTTGAATTGGCCGGGAAAGTGATAGTCCTCCAGCACCGGGCGCTGCTCACTGTCGATGCGACTTTCCAGTTGCAGACGCGGTTTTACGAAGTTGTAGTCGCGCCGGGTGACCACGCTGGTACGGGTTTCCACACGAACGTTGAAGCGCTTGATCACCGGCGCCGCACTGAGCATGCCGCTGCCGGGCAGATACAAGGTCGGCTCGGCGAGCTTGGGGAAAACGGTCTGGTCGTCACCGAACACCAACAAGTGCCCTTCGAGGCTGTGCTGAAAGTGATAATGGATGCCGACTTCCGCACACAGACGCTGGATGAACGCCAGATCACTCTCCCCGTACTGCACGCAATATTCACGCACCGGGTAATCGCTGCCGAGGCGGAATTCGAAGGCATCGCGCAGGATCGAGTGATCCTTGAGGATTTGCTCAACGATTTGCGGCACGCTGAGATGCTGAAAAATACGCTGATTGATGCGGTGCCCGAGGTAGGTCAGACGTGGGACCAGGCTGAGGTGATAGCGCGTCAGACGTTTCCCGGAATCGCCCTGCCCGACCTGATAAATCTGACCGTGAATGCCGGAGCCGTCAGCATCAAAACTCAGAAAAGCCTGACAGTGCAGCATACTTTCGAGATCCAGATCGGGTCGTTCACTGACCAGTTCCAGCTCAAAACGAAAGGGTTGGCTGATGGCTTCCTTGCCCGTGAACTCAAGGACTTTGAGGTCAATTTGGGCGCCTTCGAGGGTCAACGTGAAACGCGGTTGATTGGCAGGCGCGAACATCCGATGTGTCTCTGCAGAGTGAGGGCGGGCGATTCTGCATGAGGGGCAAGGGGTGTTGAGTGGGGGACGGAAAAATCAGATTTGCCCTACTTCTGTTGTCGAAAAACCCACAGAAAATTGGCGCAAACGACTACAGACAAATCCCTAAACCCCACAGCAGATCCCTGTAGGAGTGAGCCTGCTCGCGATGGCGTTGTGTCATATGACATCAATGTTGAATGTCAGACCGCTATCGCGAGCAGGCTCACTCCTACAAGGATCTGCGGTGAATAAGAAATCACAGGCACAAAAAAACGGCCCGTCTCCTGTAGGAAACGGGCCGTTTTCAGGTGAGCCGTAGCTCAGCGCATTACTTGTTCAGATTGAAGTCTTTTTCCGCTGCCTCGAAGCGCTCAACCATGCTGCGAGTCGGTTCGCCCGCCTTGCTGACAAAGTAGATCGCCAGGCTGGCGAAGATGAAACCCGGGATGATTTCGTACAGACCCAGCAGTTCGAAATGCTTCCAGACCACCACGGTGACGGCACCAACCACGATACCGGCCAGTGCGCCGTTGCGGGTCATGTCTTTCCAGATCACCGAGATCAGCACAACCGGACCGAACGCAGCACCGAAACCGGCCCAAGCGTAGGACACCAGGCCCAGTACGCGGTTTTCCGGGTTGGCCGCCAGTGCGATGGCGATCAACGCAACCAACAGCACCATGGCGCGACCGACCCAGACCAGCTCCAGTTGCGAGGCCGATTTACGCAGGAAGGTTTTGTAGAAGTCTTCGGTCAGGGCGCTCGAGCACACCAGCAACTGGCAGCTCAGGGTGCTCATCACCGCAGCCAGAATGGCCGACAGCAGTACACCGGCAATCCATGGGTTGAAGAGGATTTTCGCCAGCTCGATGAACACACGCTCGTGGTTCTCGGTGACAGGGCCGGCCAGTTCCGGGTGCGCCGAGAAGTACGCGATACCGAAGAAGCCGACGGCCACGGTGCCGCCCAGGCACAGGATCATCCAGGTCATGGAAATGCGACGCGCCTTGGCGATCGATTTCACCGAGTCCGCCGCCATGAAACGCGCGAGGATGTGCGGCTGGCCGAAGTAGCCCAGACCCCAGCCCATCAGCGAGATGATGCCGATGAAAGTAGTGCCTTTGAGCATGTCGAAGTTGCTTGGATCTTGCGCTTCGATGGCCAGGAACGTGGTGTCGACGCCGCCGGTGGCCAGCAGCACGATGATCGGCGTGAGGATCAGCGCGAAAATCATCAGGGTCGCTTGAACCGTGTCAGTCCAGCTTACCGCGAGGAAACCGCCGATAAAGGTGTAGGCAATTGTCGCCGCAGCACCGGCCCACAGCGCCGTCTCGTAGGACATGCCGAAGGTGCTTTCGAACAGACGGGCGCCGGCAACGATGCCGGAAGCGCAATAGATGGTGAAGAACACCAGAATCACGATCGCCGAAATAATGCGCAGCAGGCCGCTTTTGTCTTCGAAACGGCTGGCGAAGTAGTCCGGCAGGGTCAGGGCGTCGCCGTTGTGCTCGGTCTGCACACGCAAACGGCCGGCAACGAACAGCCAGTTCAGGTAAGCACCGACGATCAGGCCGATGGCGATCCAGCTTTCGGACAAACCGGACATGTAGATGGCGCCTGGCAGGCCCATCAACAACCAGCCACTCATGTCGGACGCACCGGCGGATAGCGCGGTGACGACGCTACCCAGGCTGCGGCCGCCCAGAATGTAGTCAGAAAGGTTGTTGGTGGAGCGATAGGCCATCAAGCCGATCAGCACCATTGCTGCGATGTAGATCACGAACGTGATCAAGGTTGGATTGCTAACGCTCATTAAGTTACGCCCTGGCTTTGTTTTTATGTAGCGGCGGTGATGAACCGCGCGCAAACGACGACGTTTGGCAGACGATTCGGGATCCCGCGCATTTAGGACTGATGTTTCCCCAGGAAAGCCATCAGCCGATACACCGGACTATTTTCCCGGTTGCACCTTGGGCGCGAATCCTATGCAACAAAGCAAAAGAGGTGCAACCAGTTTCGTGAGAATAAGTTGCACCTAGTCGGTTTTATCGACAATCACCGCGTTTTTGCTCCCTTTTGTGGCAGTCATGGCCATTTGCTAGAAGCAAAAGCACCAAGCAGGAGCAGTACTTTCGTACCAGAAAATAATTCCTGACGAGCTGCTTATTATTCCGGCAAAAAAAGGGTTGCACCCGGTTGCACCTCTTTCGGCGCACGGCTAATCTTGCGGCCAGCTGATGCCACGCAACTGTGGCAACCATGAGGATAAAAATATGGCTACCACCACCCTTGGGGTCAAACTCGATGACCCGACCCGCGAGCGCCTGAAGGCTGCCGCGACCTCGATTGATCGCACACCGCACTGGCTGATCAAGCAGGCAATTTTCAATTACCTGGAGAAACTCGAGGGTGGTGCAACCCTGACCGAGCTGAACGGTCTGACCGCCAAGGACGCCGACGAGGCGGGCGAAGTCCACAACGATCACGCTCACCAGTGCTTCCTTGAATTCGCTGAAAGCATCCTGCCGCAGTCCGTTCTGCGCGCTTCGATCACTGCCGCTTACCGTCGCCCTGAGCCGGAAGTCGTGCCGATGCTGATCGAACAGGCTCGCCTGCCGGTCGCCATGGCTGAAGCCACCAACAAACTCGCCGCCTCCATCGCGGAAAAACTGCGTAACCAGAAAAGTGCCGGCGGTCGTGCGGGCATTGTTCAGGGTCTGCTGCAGGAATTTTCCTTGTCGTCCCAGGAAGGCGTGGCGCTGATGTGCCTGGCCGAAGCGCTGCTGCGTATCCCGGACAAGGGCACTCGTGATGCGTTGATCCGCGACAAGATCAGCACCGGCAACTGGCACCCGCATTTGGGCAACAGCCCGTCGCTGTTCGTTAACGCCGCGACTTGGGGCCTGCTGCTGACCGGTAAACTGGTCTCGACCCACAACGAAGCCGGTCTGACTTCGTCGCTGAGCCGCATCATCGGCAAGAGCGGCGAGCCGATGATCCGCAAGGGCGTCGACATGGCTATGCGCCTGATGGGCGAGCAGTTCGTCACCGGCGAAACCATCGCCGAAGCGCTGGCCAATGCGAGCAAGTTTGAAGCCAAGGGCTTCCGTTATTCCTACGACATGCTCGGTGAAGCGGCCCTGACCGAACACGACGCGCAGAAGTACCTGGCGTCGTACGAACAAGCCATTCACTCGATCGGCAAAGCGTCCCACGGTCGTGGGATTTATGAAGGCCCGGGCATTTCCATCAAGCTGTCGGCACTGCACCCGCGTTACAGCCGCGCGCAATACGAGCGTGTGATGGACGAGCTGTACCCGCGTCTGCTGTCGCTGACCCTGCTGGCCAAGCAATACGACATCGGCCTGAACATCGACGCCGAAGAAGCCGACCGCCTCGAACTGTCGCTGGATCTGCTTGAGCGCCTGTGCTTCGAGCCGCAACTGACTGGCTGGAACGGCATTGGTTTCGTCATTCAGGCTTATCAGAAACGTTGCCCATACGTGATCGACTACGTGATCGATCTGGCCCGTCGCAGCCGTCATCGCCTGATGATCCGTCTGGTGAAAGGCGCGTACTGGGACAGCGAAATCAAACGCGCCCAGGTCGAAGGCCTGGAAGGCTATCGGTCTACACCCGCAAGGTGTACACCGACGTTTCCTACATCGCTTGCGCACGCAAACTGCTGTCGGTGCCGGAAGTCATCTACCCGCAGTTCGCCACGCACAACGCCCATACCCTGTCGGCGATTTACCACATTGCCGGTCAGAACTATTACCCCGGCCAGTACGAATTCCAGTGCCTGCACGGCATGGGCGAACCGCTCTACGAACAGGTTGTAGGCAAAGTTTCCGAAGGCAAGCTGAACCGTCCGTGCCGCGTGTACGCGCCGGTCGGTACTCACGAAACCCTGCTCGCCTACCTCGTACGTCGCTTGCTGGAAAACGGCGCGAACACTTCGTTCGTCAACCGTATTGCCGATCAGTCGATTTCGATTCAGGAATTGGTGGCCGATCCAGTGGCGCAGATCGAGCAGATGGCGACCGTGGAAGGGGGTTTCGGCCTGCCGCACCCGCGCATTCCGCTGCCGCGTGACCTGTACGGTGCCGAACGTGCCAACTCCAGCGGCATCGACATGGCCAACGAACACCGTCTGGCTTCGCTGTCCTGCGCCCTGCTCGCCACTGCCCACACCGACTGGAAAGCTGCGCCGATGCTCGGTTGCGCTTCCAGCACTGAAACTCCGGCAGCCGTGCTGAACCCGGCAGATCACCGTGATGTGGTCGGTCACGTTCAAGAAGCCACTGTCGAAGACGTCGACAACGCCATTCAATGCGCGCTGAACGCTGCACCGATCTGGCAGGCCACCCCGCCCGCCGAGCGTGCAGCGATTCTGGAACGTGCCGCTGACTTGATGGAAGGCGAGATCCAGCCACTGATGGGCCTGTTGGCTCGCGAAGCCGGCAAGACCTTCGCCAACGCCATCGCCGAAGTCCGCGAAGCCGTCGACTTCCTGCGTTATTACGCGGTGCAGGCGCGCAACGATTTCAGCAACGACGCCCACCGTCCATTGGGCCCAGTCGTGTGCATCAGCCCGTGGAACTTCCCGCTGGCGATCTTCAGCGGCCAAGTCGCTGCGGCATTGGCTGCCGGTAACCCGGTATTGGCCAAACCGGCTGAACAAACCCCGTTGGTCGCCGCGCAAGCCGTGCGCTTGCTGCTCGAAGCTGGCATCCCGGAAGGCGTGCTGCAATTGCTGCCGGGTCGCGGTGAAACCGTCGGCGCCGGTCTGGTTGGCGATGAGCGCGTCAAAGGCGTGATGTTCACCGGCTCCACCGAAGTCGCACGTCTGCTGCAACGCAACATCGCTGGCCGTCTCGACAGCCAGGGCCGCCCGATTCCGCTGATCGCCGAAACCGGCGGGCAGAACGCAATGATCGTCGACTCTTCGGCACTGACCGAACAGGTCGTCATCGACGTAGTTTCATCGGCCTTCGACAGCGCTGGTCAGCGTTGCTCGGCGCTGCGGGTCCTGTGCCTGCAGGAAGATTCCGCGGATCGTGTCATCGAAATGCTCAAAGGCGCGATGGCCGAAAGCCGTCTCGGCAACCCGGAGCGCCTGTCTGTGGACATCGGCCCGGTGATCGACGCCGAAGCCAAGGCTGGCATCGACAAGCATATCCAGGGCATGCGCGACAAAGGTCGCAACGTTTACCAAGTGGCGATCGCTGACACTGAAGAAGTCAAACGCGGCACCTTCGTCATGCCGACCCTGATCGAACTGGAAAGCTTCGACGAGCTGCAACGCGAGATCTTCGGCCCGGTGCTGCACGTGGTGCGCTACAAGCGTAAAGAGATCGATCAACTGATCGCTCAGATCAACGCTTCTGGTTATGGCCTGACGCTGGGCGTGCACACGCGGATCGACGAGACCATCGCCAAGGTGATCGACAACGTCAACGCCGGTAACGTCTACGTCAACCGCAACATCGTTGGCGCTGTGGTCGGCGTGCAGCCATTCGGCGGCGAAGGCCTGTCGGGTACCGGCCCGAAGGCCGGTGGCCCGCTGTACCTGTACCGTTTGCTGGCGACACGTCCTACGGATGCCATCGAACAATCCTTCGCTCGCGGTGATGCTGTTGTCGCCCCGGACGTTCGTTTGCGCGACGCCATGAGCAAACCGCTGAACGCCTTGAAAGCCTGGGCTGAAAGCAACAAGTACGCCGACCTGAGCACCCTGTGCGTGCAGTACGCGGCGCAATCGCAGAGCGGCATCACCCGTGTGCTGGCCGGCCCGACCGGCGAGAAAAACAGCTACGCCATTCTGCCGCGCGAGCACGTGCTGTGCCTGGCGGAGGTTGAAGGTGATTTGCTGACGCAACTGGCGGCGGTGCTGGCGGTAGGCGGTTCGGCAGTGTGGCCGGAGTCCGACATCAGCAAGGCATTGTTCGCACGTCTGCCGAAGGAAATTCAGGCGCGGATCAAGCTGGTTGCCGACTGGAACAAAGACGAAGTGGTGTTCGATGCGGTTCTGCATCACGGCCATTCCGACCAGTTACGCGGCGTTTGCCAGCAGATTGCCAAGCGTGCGGGCGCCATCGTTGGGGTTCAGGGTTTGTCCCAGGGCGAGACCAACATTGCCCTGGAGCGTCTGGTGATCGAGCGCGCGTTGAGCGTTAACACTGCGGCGGCGGGTGGTAATGCCAGCTTGATGACGATCGGCTAAACCGCTGTAACTCCAGGCGACCGCAATGGTCGCCTGGAATGTAGACCCCATGTGGGAGCGAGCCTGCTCGCGAAGACGGAGTGTCAGTCGACATCAATGTCGCCTGACCCACCGCTTTCGCGAGCAGGCTCGCTCCCACATTTAAGATCAAAAGATCGCAGCCTTCGGCAGCTCCTACAGAAGGCTGCGATCTTTTGCTTCTGTATCACGCCCATCAATCATCCTGTTCAGCATTTATCAGCACGCCTAGACTCGGCCCAACCCCAATTTCAGGTAGGCCGCCATGTCCGAGACGCTGCTCAGTTCCCGCAATCTGGCTTTCGAGCTGTATGAAGTCCTCGATGCCGAGGGCCTGACCCGGCGTGAGCGCTTTGCCGAACACAACCGCGAGACCTTCGACGCTGCCATCGGCACCGCGCGCAATATCGCCGAGAAGTACTTCGCCCCGCACAACCGCAAGGGCGACGAAAACGAACCGCGCTATGAAGACGGTCAGGCGATTCTGATTCCCGAAGTGAAACCGGCGGTGGATGCCTTCCTTGAAGCCGGATTCCTCAACGCCGCGAGAAGTTTCGACGCCGGCGGCATGCAACTTCCTACATTGCTGTCGCAAGCCTGCTTCGCGCATTTCCAGTCGGCCAACGCTGCTTCGACCTCGTACCCGTTCCTGACCATGGGCGCGGCGAACCTGATCGAAAGCTTCGGCACTGAAGAGCAAAAGCAGCGCTTCCTGCAACCGATGATCGACGGCCGCTTCTTCGGCACCATGGCTTTGACCGAACCGCATGCCGGCTCATCCCTGTCGGATATTCGTACACGCGCCGAGCCGGCGTCTGACGGCACCTATCGACTCAAGGGCAACAAGATTTTCATTTCCGGCGGCGATCACCCGCTCTCGGAAAACATCGTACACATGGTGCTGGCCAAACTGCCGGACGCGCCACCGGGGGTGAAAGGCATTTCGCTGTTCATCGTGCCAAAGTTTCTGGTCAACGATGACGGCAGCCTCGGCCCACGCAACGACGTGCTGCTGGCCGGGTTGTTTCACAAGATGGGCTGGCGCGGCACCACCTCCACCGCACTGAACTTCGGCGATAACGGCGAGTGTGTCGGCTATCTGGTCGGCGAACCACATCGCGGTTTGAGCTACATGTTCCAGATGATGAACGAGGCGCGGATCGGCGTCGGCATGGGTGCAGTGATGCTCGGCTACGCCGGTTATCTGTACTCGCTGGAGTACGCCCGCGAACGTCCGCAAGGTCGAGTGCCGGACAGCAAGGATCCGACTACCGCGCCAGTGGCGATCATTCAGCACGCCGACGTAAGACGCATGCTGCTGACGCAAAAATCCTACGTCGAAGGGGCATTTGACCTCGGCTTGTATGCCGCTCGCCTGTTCGATGACACCACGACGCTTGAAAGCGAAACCGAGCGTAAACAAGCGCAGGAATTGCTGGATTTGCTAACGCCAATCGTCAAATCCTGGCCATCGGAGTTCTGCCTGAAAGCCAACGAACTGGCGATCCAGATTCTTGGCGGTCACGGTTATACCCGCGAATATCCGGTTGAGCAGTACTACCGCGACAACCGTCTGAACCCGATCCATGAAGGCACCCACGGCATTCAGTCGCTGGACTTGCTCGGGCGTAAATTGGCGCAGAACGGCGGCGCGGGGCTGAAGCAGCTGATTCGCCTGATTGCCAATACGGCCGAACGCTCGACTGCGCACGATTCGCTGACAGCAATGCGTGAGCCACTGGAAAAACTGGTGGCACGCCTGCAAACCGTGACCATTGGTTTGCTGACGGATCTGGCGCAGGGCAAGGTCAACAGCAGTCTGGCGAACTCGGCGCTGTACCTGAAGGTATTTGGGCACGCGGTAATTGGCTGGCGCTGGCTGGAACAGGCGATTCGTGCGGAGGAAGGCTTGGCCAAGGGCAATGCGGCCGATGCTGACTTCTATAAAGGCAAGTTGCAGGCGGCGCGGTATTTTCTGACGTGGGAAGTGCCGGGTTGCCACCATGAATTGGCGTTGCTGGAGGCGCGGGATGATACGTGCCTGGCGATGCAGGATGCGTGGTTTTAAAAACTTACCCTCACCCCAGCCCTCTCCCGGAGGGAGAGGGGGCCGAAAGGGGGATATTTTAGAAGTACACCGACCTGAAAGTGCCGTACCGAATCCATAATCGACTCGGTCTTTCAGGTCGGCGCATGACGCAAAACCACTCGGTCGGTCCCCTCTCCCTCCGGGAGAGGGCTAGGGTGAGGGGCTTTTCTGGCTCAACACTCAGCTCAACCTGAACCCACCCATCTGCCGCGCCAGATCATCCGCCAGTTTCTGCAACATCTGACAATCCTCGCGACAAGCGCGAACCTCCCCCGCCGTCGCCCGCGCCAGATCGGAAATCCCCTGCACATTGCGGTTGATCTCCTCCGTCACCGCCGACTGCTCCTCGGTCGCCGTCGCCACCTGATGGTTCATGTCGCTGATGCGCTCGACCTGCCCGGTAATCGCGGTCAAAGACGCGCCCGTACGCTGACTCGACTCAACCCCGGTACCCGTCGCCGCTTGCCCGGTACGCATTGACGACACAGCGTTTTCCGCACCCTGCTTGAGGCTGCCGATCATCTGTTGAATCTCATCAGTGGAGGCCTGAGTCCGCCGCGCCAACGTGCGCACTTCATCAGCAACAACGGCAAACCCACGCCCCATATCCCCGGCACGCGCCGCTTCAATCGCCGCATTGAGCGCCAGCAAATTCGTCTGCTCAGACACCCCGCGAATCACCGCCAACACCGAGTCAATCGATGCCACTTGATGCGCCAGTTCACCCACTGCGCCCGCCGCCAGACCAATTTCGTCCGACATGCTTTCGATATGCCGGATCGACCCGCCAACATCTTCCCGCGCCTGCATCGCTTCATCCCGCGCAGTCTGCGAAGCGAGCGCCGCGTTGCCGGCGTTCTGCGCAATTTCCTGAACCGTCAGGCCCATTTCGTGAACCGCGGTGGCAACCATGTCAGTCATTTCCTGCTGACGACCGGAGCGCTCGGCAGTGTTCTCAACCACTTTCGCCACTTGCCCCACCGCCGTGCGCAGACGCTCGCTGGTGGTCAGCACTTCCGCAATCATGCCGCGCTGACTGTCGAGGAAGCGGTTGAAGCCGCGCGCCAGGTCACCCAGCTCATCAGCACGGCTGGAATCTAACCGATGGGTCAAATCTCCCCCGCCGCTACCGATTGCTACCAGCGCCGCTGTTACCTGACGAATCGGTCGCACCAGCCCGCGCGCCAGCCACACCACCAAGGCCAGGCACACCAGCGCTACAGCCAGACCGATGCCGCCACTCATCCACATCGCTTTGCGCGCTTCGGCGTAGATTTGCGATTGCGGCACTTCGGCCACCAGCGTCCAGCCCAAATCACGCAACGGCAGGCTGAAGGCCAGATAGTCTTCGCCATCGCGCTGGAAGCTACTGTTCGTGGCAATTTTTTGACCCATGACCGCTTGCGCCCCCGTAGCACCAATCTGCTCCGTAAGCGTGCGTTTGCCACTGAACTGCGCTTCAGGATGCACCTGAATCAAACCGTCGGAACGCACGAGATAGACCTTGCCGCGCTCGCCGAAGCTGAAGTTGTGAATAAGCTCCGACAGCTCTTTCATGCTCAGCCCGAGACCGGCCACACCGACCACTTTGCCGGCCTGCTCGACCTTCAAATCGATAAACAGCGCCAATTCTCCAGTGGCGCCATCGTTGTCGATATTGAGGGTGCGCGACTGGTTGCTGTCGAGGAAGGAATAGAACCAGGCATCGGCGGGTTTGGTTCGACTGAGGGTGCGATCCAGGCCTTTTTCGGTGATGTAATGATTGGATTCGGTGCCGATGATCAAAGCAGTGAAAGCCTTGTGTTCGGCGCGGACGCCTTCCAGATACTGCGCGAAGCCCGCCGTTTTGCTGCTGTCTTCGCCAGACGCCAACCAGTCACGCACCATGGTGTTGCTGGCGATGTCTTTCGCGGCGGTGAGGGGCTGGACGAGGATGCGCTCGATGTCGTTGCGCGTCGCTTCGATGCTCGACGGCAAGGCTTGTTCGACCAGATAGCTCTGGGCGAGGCGGTTGACCACCAGGGTATAAATGCCAACCACGATCAGGATACTGACCAGCAGAGCGGTGCCCATGCTGAGGATCAGTTGCCATTGGATACTGCGTCGCCACAACTGCATGGAGCACCCCCAAAGAATAAGTGGCGGAAGCAATGCAACAGCCGTGCCGATTGTATACAACCCGATCGACAATCTATTCTTTGGTTGTGCGCAACGCCGTCAACCCTGATTGATGGTCTTGGCGATGGTGTCGACCGTGGCGCTGACTTGCTCTTGGTAACGGTCGAGTTCTTCCTGATGCTGCTTCTTCATGTCGATCTGCTGCGAGCACAGATTCATCGCGGCCAGCACCAGCAAGCGATCACCGATCAGCGTCGGGTATTTGCGTTTGGTGTCGGCCAAAGCGGCTTTAAGCATCAATGCTGCGTCCAGCAGGGTCTGTTCTTCCCCGGCCGGTGCCTTGATCGAATAGTCCTCCCCGAGAATGGAGATGACTTTTACCCCTGCTGTGCCGTGGTTCATGCGCTGACGGGACCGGCGTTGACGCGATCAACCAGCGCCTGAATGCGGGCGGCGGTGGTGCCGTGCTTTTCTTCCTGTTCCATCAGGCTCAGTTGCAGGCTTTCGTTTTCATCCTTGGCCTGAGCCAGTTCGGTGGACAAGTTCTGATTGGTTTGCGCGAGGGTCTGGTTCTGCTGCACCAGGTCGCTGACGAGCTGTTCCAATTGGCTGAGGGATGCTTCCAACATTTTGATCTTCCAGGCATTTTCAAAGGGCGCGTACGATAAAGAAAAGTCACCACGGATGCCAGGGTTAAACCGGCGCAAGGCCTTGATTTTCCTGGCGGGCGAGCGTTCCCGCGAGCTTTAAAGACTGTGATTTGCCGATCTTGTTCCTGCACTTCGTCGCCGAGCGCCCTCTGCGACAAATACGCGCAGCCCCTCAAGACTTTAGTCGCATGACCGATAAGTCATCCATTCAGCAGTTTTAGCCCGCATGGATGCGGCCCTTCTCGGTACCCTCCATGTCCCTTCGCAATATGAACATCGCCCCACGGGCGTTCACCGGTTTCGCCCTGATTGGCGCATTGATGTTGATCCTCGGCGTGTTCGCGCTCAATCAGATGAGCAAAATTCGCGGCGCCACCGAAGACATCACCAACAGCAGCGTGCCGAGCATCAAGAGCCTCGACGAATTCACCCAACTGACCCTGCGCCTGCGGGTGCTGTCGTACCGTTTGCTGGTCAACCGCGAACCGGACGTGCAGCAGAAAACCATGGACTTGCTGGACATGCGCAACCAGCAGATCCGCAAGGCCCAGAGCGATTACGAGCCGTTTATCAGCAGCCCCGACGAACGTGCGGCGTACGATCAATACGTACAGTTGCTGAGCCAGTACCGCCAGATCGAAGACCGGATGAGAACCCTGTCGCGCAACAATCAGGTGGATGAACTGCGCAACCTGCTCAACACCGACTTGCTGACCAACTCCGAAGCGGTCAACACCGTGCTCAACCGTTTGTTGGAGATCAACACCCGGCAAACCGTCGACACCAATCAGCAAGCGGCGGATCAATATTCTTCGGCGTTCGACCTGGTTGTCACCCTGCTGGTGATTGCCACTGCACTGACGTTGTTGTTCGCCTGGTTGCTGACCGCCAGCATTACCAAGCCAATCGCCAAGGCACTGGAAGCGGCGGAAACCATCGCTGAAGGCAACCTGACGCAGCCGATTCAGGCCGATGGCAGCGACGAAGCCGGGCGCTTGCTGGCAGCGATGGCGAAGATGCAATCGAAGCTGCGCGACACTTTGCAGCGGATTTCCGGGTCGGCCACGCAACTGGCGTCGGCAGCGGAAGAACTCAACAGCGTCACCGACGAAAGCGCACGCGGCCTGGTGCAGCAGAACAACGAAATCGAACAAGCGGCCACCGCGGTCAACGAAATGACCAGCGCCGTGGAAGAAGTTGCGCGCAACGCGGTGAGCACCTCGGAAGCCTCGAAGAACGCTACAACGTCGGCCGGCGATGGCCGTGATCTGGTGCAGGAAACCGTCAGCGCCATCGAACGCATGAGCGCCGATGTGCAGAGCACAGCATCGTTGATCGGTGATCTGGCCAATGAATCCCGAGACATCGGCAAGGTGCTGGACGTGATTCGTGGTTTGGCCGATCAGACCAACCTGCTGGCGCTGAACGCGGCGATTGAAGCGGCGCGTGCTGGTGAAGCGGGTCGTGGGTTTGCGGTGGTGGCGGATGAAGTGCGCGCCTTGGCGCATCGCACGCAGCAGTCGACCAGCGAAATCGAGCGGATGATCGGCAGCATTCAGAGCGGCACCGAACACGCGGTGGATTCGATGCGCAACAGCACCGAACGTGCGGAGTCGACGCTGAACATTGCTCGCGGCGCGGGGATGTCACTGGATACGATCAACACTGCCATTGTTGAAATTAACGAGCGCAATCTGGTGATCGCCAGCGCGGCGGAAGAGCAAGCGCAGGTGGCGCGTGAGGTGGATCGTAATCTGGTGAATATTCGTGATTTGTCGGTGCAATCAGCGACCGGGGCCAATCAGACAAGCGCGGCGAGTAATGAGCTGTCGCGGTTGGCGCTGGATCTGAACAACATGGTTGGGCGGTTTAGCCTCTGACTCACTGATCAAAAGCAAAAGCACCCTCACCCCAGCCCTCTCCCAGAGGGAGAGGGGGAAAGGGAGCAGATTGGGGGCCTTTCAGATTTTGAGTTCGACTCGATATTGCAAGTCGGCGTACCTCGAACAGACACCTCGGTCAGTCCCCTCTCCCTCTGGGAGAGGGCTAGGGTGAGGGTTTTTTTGACAGCATCACATTTCAACAGGTTAGAATCGCTGGCACGCAGACTGCATGGTCAGTTTGTGCCCGTCTTTACGCTTCTGGAGTACTGCCTTTGAATGCGACGACCATCAACAGCCTGTTCTTGATCGGCGCGTTGCTGGTAGGTGCAAGCATTCTCGTCAGCTCACTTTCCTCCCGTCTCGGCATCCCGATTCTGGTCATTATCCTCGCAGTCGGCATGGCCGCCGGGGTTGATGGCGGCGGGATTATTTTCGATAACTACCCAACGGCCTATCTGGTCGGCAACCTCGCACTGGCGGTGATCCTCCTCGACGGCGGCTTGCGCACACGGGTCTCGAGTTTCCGCGTGGCGTTGTGGCCGGCGTTATCGCTGGCGACGGTCGGGGTGTTGATCACCACCGGGCTGACCGGCATGGCCGCCGCATGGCTGTTCGACCTGAACCTGATCCAAGGCCTGCTCATCGGCGCCATCGTCGGCTCGACGGACGCCGCAGCGGTGTTCTCCTTGCTCGGCGGCAAAGGCCTGAACGAACGGGTTACGGCCAGCCTGGAAATCGAATCCGGCAGCAACGATCCGATGGCGGTGTTTCTCACCGTGACCCTGATCGACATGCTCGCCAGCGGCCAGACCGGCCTGCACTGGAGCCTGCTGACCCACCTGATTCGCGAGTTCGGCATCGGTGGCGTGATCGGTCTTGGTGGTGGCTGGCTGATGCTGCAACTGGTCAACCGCATCAACCTGGCTGCCGGTCTCTATCCAATTCTGGTGATCGCCGGTGGTCTGGTAGTGTTCGCCCTGACCAACGCCTTGCACGGCAGCGGTTTCCTCGCGGTGTATCTGTGCGGGCTGGTCATTGGCAACCGCCCGGTGCGCAGCCGTCACGGTATTTTGCACATGCTCGACGGCATGGCGTGGCTGGCGCAGATCGGCATGTTCCTTGTGCTGGGGCTGCTGGTGACGCCGCATGATTTGCTGCCGATCGCCCTGCCCGCCCTCGGTCTGGCGCTATGGATGATTCTGTTCGCGCGACCGCTGTCGGTGATGGTCGGTCTGCTGCCGTTCAAAGCCTTCCACGGTCGCGAAAAAGCCTTTATTTCCTGGGTTGGCCTGCGCGGCGCGGTACCGATCATTCTGGCGGTGTTCCCGCTGATGGCCGGGCTGCCGAATGCGCAGCTGTACTTCAACCTCGCCTTCTTTATCGTGCTGGTGTCGCTGTTGGTGCAGGGCACAAGCCTGCCGTGGGTCGCCAAATTGTTGAAGGTGACGGTGCCGCCGGAGCCTGCGCCGATTTCCCGGGCGGCGCTGGAAGTCCATGTCACCAGCGAGTGGGAGCTGTTCGTTTATAAGCTCGGCGCGGAGAAATGGTGCATCGGTTCACCCCTGCGCGAGTTGAAAATGCCCGAAGGCACCCGCATCGCAGCCCTGTTTCGAGGTCAGCAACTGCTCCATCCGTCGGGTAGTACGGTGCTGGAAGTCGATGATTTGCTGTGTGTTATCGGCCACGAACACAACTTGCCGGCCCTCGGAAAACTGTTCAGCCAGGCGCCACAACGCGGTCTCGATCTGCGTTTCTTCGGCGACTTCGTGCTCGAAGGAGACGCCCAGCTTAAAGCGGTTGCAGCGCTGTATGGCCTGCCGGCCGAGGGCATCGATCCGGACATGACCCTGGGCGCCTTCATCGCGCAGAAAGTCGGCGGCGCACCGATCGTTGGCGACCAGGTGGAGTGGAACAACACCCACTGGACGGTTGCGGTCATGGACGGGAACAAGATCGGCAAAGTGGGCGTCAGATTCCCGAAGGAAGTCGCCCGGGCCCCGGACTCTTCCTCTAAACTGCGTCCACTATCACTTGCTTGACCGGTCTCTATGCCTACCCTGCGCTCCTTTTTCGCCGCGGCCCTGCTGGGCCTGAGTCTTACTGTCGGCCCGCTGTATGCCGCCGAACCACCGTCCAGCGATGCCGTCCAGGCCAGCCTGGACAAACTTGCCGACAGCAAACTGCCGGATGCCGACAAAAAGACCCTGCAAACCGTTCTGCAGAACACCCTCAATCAGCTGAACAATCAGCGTGATTACGAACAGAAGCTGATCGACCTCAAGCAGCAACTGGCGACCGCACCCAAGCAGACCATCGAAAACACCCGCGAACTGACGCGCCTCAAAGCCACGACCGTGGTGCCGGTAGCGCAGCGTTTCCCCCGCGAAACGATCCCGCAGCTGGAGCAAATCCTCACCGATCGCTCCACGCAGCAAAGTGATCTGCAAAAGGCTCTGGCCGACGCCAACAGCCTGATCATCACGGCGCAGACTCGCCCGGAGCGCGCGCAGGGGGAAATCTCCGCCAGCCAGACGCGCATTCAGCAGATCAACAACATCCTCAAGTCCGGCAAGGACGCGGGCAAATCCGTCAGCGCCGAGCAGCGTGATCAACTCAACGCTGAACTGGCCGCACTGAACGCGCTGATCCCGTTGCGTCGTCAGGAGCTGGCGGGCAACAGCCAGTTGCAGGATCTGGGCAATGCCCAGCATGACTTGCTCTCGGAGAAGTCCGACCGCCTCGACCGTGAGATTCAGGAACTGCAAACCCTGATCAACCAGAAGCGTCTGGCGCAGTCGCAGGAGACCGTGACCCAGCAGTCGATCGAAGCGCAAAAGGCCGGCGGCAGCAGCCTGCTCGCCAGCGAAAGCACGGCCAACCTCAAGCTCTCCGACTACCTGTTGAAAAGTACCGACCGCCTCAACGAAGTCACTCAGCAGAACCTGCAGACCAAACAGCAGCTCGACAGCCTGACCCAGAGCGATTCCGCCCTCGACGAGCAGATCAACGTGCTCAAGGGCAGCCTGCTGTTGTCGAAAATCCTCTATAAGCAGAAACAGGCCCTGCCGCGCCTTAAGGTTGACCGCGACCTGGCGGATCAGATCGCCGACATCCGTCTGTATCAATTCGAAGTCAGTCAGCAGCGTGAATTGCTCAGCAGTCCGACTACCTACGTCGACAACCTGCTCGCCACTCAGCCGCCGGATCAGGTCACCCCGCAACTGCGCAAAAGCCTGCTGGAACTGGCCAATACCCGCGCCGACCTGCTCGAGCGGCTGAACCGCGAATTGAGCGCGGTGCTCAACGAATCGATCACCCTGCAACTCAACCAGAAACAATTGCTGAGCACCGCGCAAAGCTTGCGCGCAACTCTTGATGAGCAGATGTTCTGGATCCCGAGCAACAAGCCGCTGGATCTTGAATGGATGCGCGGTGTGTCGGAGCGTCTCAAGCGCCAGGTCGATACGCTGCCGTGGGCATCAAGCCTGAGCGAATTGACCGAAGGCCTCGTCCAGCGGCCTCTGCTGTTCTTGCCTCTGGCGCTGTTGATCGGCGCCCTGCTGTGGCGACGCAAAGCCCTGTACGGCAAGCTGAATAAGGTTCACCAGGACATCGGCCACTTCAAGCGCGACAGTCAATGGCACACGCCGCAGGCGATCCTGATCAATATTCTGCTGGCAATGCCGGTGGCGCTGGGTCTGGCGCTGTGCGGCCTGGCGCTGCAGATCGACGCGCGCGGACAGAACGCCAACATGGGCGCGGCGCTGCTCCAAATGGGTCAGGCGTGGCTGGTGTTCTATACCGCCTACCGGATTCTGGCGCCGGGTGGCGTGGCGGAATTGCACTTCCGCTGGGAAAAACCTCAAGTCGAATTCCTTCAGGGCTGGATTCGTCGACTTGGCCTGGTGGTGATGGCGTTGGTGACCATTGTCGCGGTCGCCGAACTGCAACCGGCGGCGCTGGCTGACGACGTGCTCGGCATGCCGGTGGTGCTGACCTGCTACGCGCTGATGGCGTGGTTGCTCAGTCGTTTGCTGATCAGCAGCCCGACCCATGAGAACGCTTCGCTGTTCCGCAAAGCCGTCGGGGTGATGTTCACCCTGCTGCCGATCGCCCTATTTGTCGCGGTGTGCTTCGGCTACTACTACACCGCGCTGAAACTCAGCGACCGCTTGATCAACACTCTTTACCTGCTGATGTTCTGGCTGGTAATCGAAGCCACGTTCGTCCGTGGCCTGAGCGTTGCCGCACGGCGCCTGGCCTACCAGCGCGCCCTGGCCAAACGTCAGGCAGCGAAAGAGGCTGGCGACGGCGAAGCGGTGATCGAAGAGCCGACGCTGGACATCGAAAAGGTCAACGAACAATCCCTGCGCCTGATCCGTCTGGCCCTGCTCGGCGGCTTTATCGCGGCGCTGTACTGGGTCTGGTCGGATCTGATTTCGGTGTTCTCGTACCTCGACAACATCACCCTCTACGAATACACCAGCGGCACCGGTGCCAACATGAGCATGGTGCCGATCAGCATCGGCGACATGCTCGGCGCGTTGATCATCATCGGCATTACCTTCGCCCTCGCGCGCAACTTGCCGGGCTTGCTCGAAGTGTTCGTGCTGTCCAAGCTCAATCTGGCGCAGGGCAGTGCTTACGCCACCACGACGCTGCTGTCCTACGTGATCGCCGGTGTCGGTTTCGTCTCGACGCTGTCGACCCTCGGCGTCAGTTGGGACAAGTTGCAATGGCTGGTGGCGGCGCTGTCGGTCGGCCTCGGTTTTGGTATGCAGGAGATCTTCGCGAACTTCATCTCCGGCATCATGATTCTGTTCGAACGTCCGGTGCGGATCGGTGACACCATCACCATCGGCAACCTGTCGGGCACAGTGAGCAAGATCCGCATTCGTGCGACGACCATCACTGACTTCGACCGCAAGGACATCATTGTCCCGAACAAGACGTTCATCACCGGGCAACTGATCAACTGGTCGCTGACCGACACCATCACTCGGGTCACGTTGAAACTCGGCGTCGATTACGGCTCCGATCTCGATCTGGTCAGAGAATTGCTGCTCAAGGCTGCCCGCGAAAACCCACGCGTGCTCAAGGAACCCGAGCCGCACGTGTACTTCCTCAACTTCGGCGAAAGCACGCTCGACCATGAGTTGCGCATGCATGTGCGCGACCTCGGCGACCGTAACCCGGTGCTCGATGAGGTCAACCGCTTCATCAACCGCGAGTTCAAAAAGCAGCACATCAACATCTCGTTCCGCCAGATGGAGGTCTACCTGAAAAACCTCCACGGTCAGGAATACAAGTTGGTGCCGGTCGAGGCTGAAACGAAAACCATCGTGCCGGTCGCCGACGATCAGAAACCGCTGCAAGAGCCGCCGCCGGCCAAACTCGACTAACCGGTCTATTCCCAGCAGAATGCTCGGACATTCTGCTGGAGCAGGCCCTTGAAAGCCCTCGACGAACTGACCTTCGACAATCGCTTCGCCCGCCTCGGTGACGCGTTTTCCGCCCATGTGCTGCCCGAGCCGATCGACAATCCGCGTCTGGTCGTGGCGAGCCCTGCGGCCCTGGCCCTGCTGGATCTCGATCCGGCCACCGCTGAAACCCAGGAATTTGCTGAACTGTTTGGCGGCCACAAGTTGTGGGCCGATGCCGAGCCGCGCGCGATGGTCTATTCCGGGCATCAATTCGGCGGCTACACGCCGCAACTGGGCGATGGTCGCGGACTGCTGCTGGGCGAGGTCTACAACGCAGCGGGCGAGCATTGGGACTTGCACCTCAAGGGCGCTGGTCAGACGCCGTTTTCGCGTATGGGCGATGGCCGCGCGGTGCTGCGCTCGTCGATCCGCGAGTTCCTCGCCTCTGAAGCGCTGTTCGGGCTGAACATTCCATCCTCGCGCGCAGCCTGCGTGATCGGCTCCGACACCCCGGTCTGGCGCGAAAAGCAGGAACGCGCGGCGATGGTGCTGCGTCTGGCGCCGAGCCATATCCGCTTCGGCCACTTCGAATATTTCTATTACACCAAACGCCCCGAACAGCAGAAAGCACTCGGCGAGCACGTGCTGGCCATGCATTTCCCGGAATGCCTCGAGCAGCCGGAACCGTATCTGGCGATGTTCCGCGAGATCGTCGAGCGCAACGCCGAACTGATCGCCAAATGGCAGGCCTACGGCTTCTGCCACGGGGTAATGAACACCGACAACATGTCGATCCTCGGCATCACCTTCGACTTCGGCCCGTTCGCCTTCCTCGACGACTTCGACGCTAACTTCATCTGCAACCACTCGGATGATCAGGGCCGCTACTCGTTCAGCAATCAGGTGCCGGTCGGCCAGTGGAACCTCAGCGCATTGGCCCAGGCACTGACGCCATTCATCAGCGTCGAAGCCCTGCGCGAAACCCTCGGCTTGTACCTGCCACTGTTCCAAGCGCACTACCTCGACCTGATGCGCCGCCGCTTCGGCTTCACCAGCGCAGAAGACGACGACCAGAAACTGCTCGAAGATCTGCTGCAACTGATGCAAAACAGCGGCGTCGACTACACGCTGTTCTTCCGCCGACTCGGCGAGGACTCACCTCCGCAGGCAGTCGCTCAGTTGCGCGACGACTTCGTCGACATCAAAGGCTTCGACGCCTGGGGCGAACGCTACATCGCCCGGGTTGCCCGCGATGGCGTTCCTGATCAAGAACAGCGCCGCGCGCGGATGCATGCGGTTAACCCGCTGTACATCCTGCGTAATTATTTGGCGCAAAAAGCTATCGACGCGGCGGAGCAAGGGGATTACTCAGAGGTGCGCCGGCTGCACGCGGTGCTGAGCAAACCGTTTGAAGAACAGCCGGGGATGGAAGGTTATGCCGAGCGGCCACCGGAGTGGGGGAAGCATTTGGAGATTAGTTGTTCTTCGTGAGGCGTTTCAGCTTAGCGGATCGATTGCACTGATCACACGGTCGACAATGTCAGACATTGTCACGTCATCCAATCGCTCAATGAATTTGGCCGTGCCGTCTCGCACCCGTTGTTCGATGTCAAAACTCCGAACCTGATTACACACCGCTACACCATTGGTTTCGTGGCCAGTAATGGCCACTGCCAAACCCAAATTCCGGCTGAAATTCCCACCACTAGTAACAGGCACCGTCATGCTGACACCCAATGCGTTGATTTCTCTGGGCGTAATCACCACAAAGCGATGCCTGTCCTTCATTTCCCGCCCTGCGACGGGATTTGGATCAATCCAGTAGACGTCACCCCGCTGTGGAGGCTGTCTGCGCACCATCAACCCAGCTCCCGGCCAACAGGGCCACCATCAAGAGCTTCAGCAGTCTGGACGTTCAGTTTCTGCAATTCCTCTGCGCCTTCGAGTAACTCGGACAAGGTATAACGCTTACGAGCAGGAGGCGCAGCGGGACGGGCAATCAATTCACCGTCAACGACGTTGAGCTCAAGCTGCGCCCCCACCTCCAAATGCAATAGCTTCAACAGCGTCGGCGGAATTGTAATGATGGCAGCGCCACCTTGGCGGCGAATTTTGGAAGTTACGGACATTATGTCGCTCCGATTTGATGCAGAGAGATCATCGAACTCTCGGTTAGTGCAACAAAAGTAGCACGCAGATAAAGACAAAGCGATCTCCTCACGACAAGCGTAAAACGCTGAATTGGCCTTCAGACTAGCCATCGATCCCGGAATGCTTTGAGAAAACTGTGAGCAGTTGAGACATTGATAAATTGGCAGATCGACTCCAAATCAGCCCTATAGACTGCCTATTAGAGAACCCATCATGACCAGCCCACTCCTCATCCCCTGCCCCGCCTGCAACGGCCTCAACCGCATCCCGTCCGAGCGCCTCGCCGATCAACCGAAATGCGGTCGCTGCAAATCCCCGGTGCTATTGAGCAAACCCTTCGAACTCAAGCAAGGCGATTACGCCAGTCAGATCAAAGGTGATCTGCCGTTGCTGGTGGATGTCTGGGCGGAGTGGTGTGGGCCGTGCAAGTCGTTTGCGCCGGTGTTCGAGCAGGCGGCGGTGCAGTTGGCGGGCAAGTGTCGGTTGGCCAAGCTGGATAGCGAGGCGAATCAGCAGTTGTCGGCGCAGTTGGGGATTCGCTCGATTCCGAGTTTGATTCTGTTCAAGAACGGCAAAGAGCTGGCGCGACAGAGTGGCGCGTTGCCGTTGCCGCAGTTGCTGGCGTGGCTGCGTAGCCAGGGCATCTGACCCACCGTAGATCGAATGTGGGAGTGAGCCTGCTCGCGAAAGCGTCCGTTCAGTCAACATATGTGTTGAAAGTACCGGCCTCTTCGCGAGCAGGCTCGCTCCCACAGGGGATTTGTGGATTGTTTGAAAGATCAGTGCCCTTCGATCAGGTTGTGCAGTTCGACGAATTGCTGGGTCAGTTTGTGTCGCGGATCGAGGTGGATCAGCGGCGTGCTGGCCTGATGGGATTCGCGCATGCGCACCGAGCTGGTCAAGTACACCGGCAGCACCGGCAATCCCTCGGCAATCAATTCATCGAGAATCTGCTGCGGCAGGCTGGCCCGGGCCTGGAACTGGTTGACCACGATGCCTTCAACTTCCAGACCTTCGTTGTGATCCTCTTTCAACTCTTCGATTTCCGCGATCAGCCCATACAAAGCCTGACGCGAGAAGCTGTCGCAATCGAAGGGAATCAGCACACGATCAGCGGCAATCAGTGCTGATACCGCGTAAAAATTCAGCGCCGGCGGCGTATCGAGATAAATCCGGTCGTAATCCTCGGACAGCTCATCAAGCAACTTACGCAGCTTGTTGATCTTGTGCTTGGCCTCAAGCTTGGGCTGCAAGTCGGCCAGTTCGGCGGTGGCGGTGATGATGTGCAGGTTGTCGAACGGGGTTTCGTAGATATCCGCCTGGTTTTTCTTCGAGAACGGCCCGGAAGACAGCGTCTGCTTGAAGAAATCGGCAATGCCCATCGGGATGTCGTCGCCGGTGAGCCCGGTCAGATACTGAGTGGAGTTGGCTTGGGCATCGAGATCCACCAACAACGTGCGATAACCCTCGCTGGCACTGACCGCCGCCAGATTGCAGGCAATGCTGGATTTGCCTACACCACCTTTCTGATTGAACACCACGCGCCGCATGACAAAACCTCCGTGTATCAAAGAATGACCGAGTGTAGATGCGCGCGGCCTCGCTTCGCTACCTCATCGGACATGGACTACACAGTCAGGTGCAAACTTCCGTCTGCAGTCTCAGTAAAAACTGCCGACGATTGACGAGATCCCCGACAGACAGGCCCGCGCCAATCTGGATAATGGCCAAATGACAGTTTTACCGCAAACCAGCCAGTACATTTCATTGCGCAAAATGTAACCAGCATTTGCTACACGCCCGTCGCACCGGGATAATGCGCGCCACCCGGCGCCAAGCGCCACGCCAAGTCCGCTGCGGCTTTGGTGGCTAAATGCGTCAACAAAAGCCCGCAGGGGCGGGATGAATGTCCGTGATCAACTTCAACATCGCCCAATGGCGCGCGTGGGCTCCCGGGCTCGACAGCGTGGACGCTTGGCAGGCCTGGAGCCGACAACCGGTCGTGCTTCAGAGCAGTGATGCCGCGCCCGATGTGTCGTTTTTACCGGCCATGCAGCGGCGCCGTCTCAGTCGACTGGCGCGGATGGCGTTCAGCGTTGGCTGGCCACTCGCCGACGGGCGGGAAAACCTGCCGTTGGTATTTGTCTCGCGCCACGGCGAAACCCCGCGCACGTACGAAATTCTCAGCGATCTGGCCACCGACCAGCCGCTATCCCCCACCCAGTTCAGCCTGTCAGTGCACAACGCGATCATCGGTCTGTGGTCGATCATGCGCGGCGAAACCAGCGAAATGACCGCCCTTGCCGCAGCGGGCGACGGCCTCGAACACGGCATGCTCGAAGCGGCGGCACTGCTGAATGAAGGCGCCCCGGCCGTGTTGCTGGTGATCACCGAGGAACAACCGCCGCAAGCCTATTCGCAGTGGATTGATGACGTGCCGTTCCCTTACGCGCTGGGTCTGTTGCTAACCCCCGGTACCGACTGGCGGCTGACCCTGAACAGCACCCCGCAAGCACTGTCCAAATCGGAGTGGCCCCACGCGCTCAATCTGTTGCGTACCCTGCTCGGCCAGCAAACCCTTTGCCAACATGCCTGGAAAAATCGTGTATGGACCTGGCAACGCAACCCGTGACCGAGAAAAACCGCGACGCCTATTACTGGCGGTTGCTGGCCACCGCCGCAAGCTTCGCCCTGTTCGGGCTCGGCGGGCTGTGCCTGCGCCTGGTGGTATTCCCGATTCTCGGCTGCCTGCCCGGCGACGCATTGGTTCATCGCCAACGCGCGCGGCAGATGGTCAGTCGCCTGTTCTGGTTTTTTGTGCAGTTCATGGCCCGCACCGGCGTGCTGACCTACGACATTCAAGGCGCCGAACGCCTCGGCCGACCGGGGCAAATGATCATCGCCAACCATCCGTCGCTGATCGACGTGGTGTTTCTGATCGGCCTGGTGCGCCAGGCCAATTGCGTGGTGAAGAAAAGCCTGTGGGAAAACCCCTTCACCCGAGGCCCGCTGCGCCGTACTGAATACATCAGCAATGACGGCAGCATGGACATGCTCGACGCCGCCGCAGAATCATTGCAAAACGGCCAGAGCCTGATCATTTTCCCCGAAGGCACCCGCACTCAGCCGGGACAGCCGCCAGCCTTTCATCGGGGCGCCGCAGCCATTGCCCTGCGCGGTGCGAAAATCCTCACGCCCGTAATCATCAAGGTCAACCCGACCACCCTGACCAAAGCCGAGCCGTGGTATCGCATCCCGCGCCGTCGTGTGCACTTCAGTTTTCGGGTCGGGGCCGATATAGATCCACAGACCTTCGCCGCGCAGGGGCCCGCCCCGCAAGCCTCGCGCAAGCTCAACGATTATTTGCATTCTTACTTTATCAAGGAGCTCGCCGAAGATGAGCGAACTGAACACCCCTAGCCTGGTGCGTGACATCAAACTGCTGATCATCGACGCCCTCGGCCTCGAAGACATCAGCGCCGACGACATCGGTGACGAACAAACGCTGTTCGGTGAAGGCTTGGGCCTGGATTCCGTCGACGCGCTGGAATTGGGTCTGGCGATCCAGAAAAAGTACGGCATCAAAATCGACGCCGACGCCAAAGACACCCGCAACCATTTCACCAACGTGGCGAGCCTTGCGGCCTTCGTCACGGCAAAACAGGCAGCTTGAGACCGGACCATGCAAACTCGTGACGACATTTTCAACACCCTGCGCGATGCCTTGGTCGAGCTGTTCGAACTGGATCCGGCCCGCGTGAGCCTGGATTCCAACCTGTATCAGGATCTGGAAATCGATAGCATCGACGCGGTCGATCTGATCGATCACATCAAACGCCAGACCGGCAAGAAAATCGCCGCCGAAGAGTTCAAGACCGTGCGCACCGTCGGTGACGTGGTCGAGGCGGTTTACCGTCTGGTTCAACCGGCCGCATGAGCCGATTGATCGGCCTGGGCCTGCTGCTGGCCGGTCTGCTGTACCCCTTTGCGGTGTATTTCGGCATGGAGCACTTCGCCCCGTGGCAGTTCGGTCTGCTATTGGGCGGCTTGTGGCTCGCGCGCGCCCTGACCGGCGAGCGCAAACCCGGCAGCCTGTGGATGGCTTGCGTGGCGATCGTGTTCTGCCTGTTGCTGGCGCTGTTCGACAGTCCGCTGTTACTGCGTTGGTACCCGGTGCTGATCAGCGGTTTCATGCTGGTGCTGTTCAGCCTGAGCCTGAAATACGGGCCGCCGATGGTCGAGCGACTGGCGCGGTTGCGTGAGCCAGAGCTGCCGGACATCGCGATTCGCTACACACGCAAGGTCACGGTGGCCTGGAGCGTGTTTTTCTTTTGCAACGGTTTGTGCGCCGCCCTCCTGACCCTGTGGGCGCCGCTGAATTGGTGGATGTTGTACACCGGCCTGATCTCCTACGGATTGATCGGCCTGATGTTTGCCATTGAATGGCTAATACGACAACGGGTAAGAGGCCGTACATGAACTGGATAAAACTTGAGCAGTTGTTGCTCAAGGCCCTGCCGGCGCGGGCGATTTGCGCTGCGCCGGCACTCGATCACGCGCAACTGTGCGAACAGGCGCTGAGCGTTGCCGCCGGCCTGCAAGCGCAGGGCGTGAAGCGCCTCGCCGTGCACCTGGAAGACGCCGCCGATCTCGCCATCGCCCTGCTCGGAGCGTGGCGCGCCGGCGTCAGCGTGTTGTTGCCGTCGGACTTGCAACCGCAAACTCGCCAGCGCTGGTCGAGCGAAGTCGATCTGTGGCTGACCGATCACGCCGAAGACGCGCACCTGACTGACTTTCAGCAGCGGGCATTACCCGCTGCGGCGCTGGATCTCGAACAATGTCAGCTGAGCCTGTGTACCTCCGGCTCCAGCGGCGAACCCAAGCGTATCGACAAAACCCTGCGCCAACTGGCCAATGAAGTTGAAGCGCTGGAGCAACTGTGGGGCGCGGATCTTGGTGAAGCCTGCATCATCGGCAGCGTCGCCACTCAACACATCTATGGTTTGCTGTTTCGCGTGCTGTGGCCGCTGTGCGCCGGGCGCCCGTTTGTGCGCAAGCAACTGGCCTTCCCGGAAGACATGCAGCGCGCCAGCCGCGAACATCCGACCTTCGCCTGGGTCGCGAGCCCGGCGCTACTCAAGCGCATGGGCGACAACCTTGATTGGCCTGCATTGAGCGCGGTGCGGCGGGTATTTTCCTCCGGTGGCGCGTTGCCACTTGAGGCTGCGCAAAGTCTGCAAAAACGCTTGCAGCAATGGCCGACGGAAATCCTCGGCAGCTCGGAAACCGGCGGCATTGCCTGGCGTCAGGGTGAACAACTCTGGCAACCATTCGCCGGTGTCCAATTGAGCCAGGACAGCGAGGGCGCGCTGTTGATCGCTTCGCCTTATCTGCCTGCCGGCCATGTCGAACACACCGCCGACGCGGCGCGCATTGCTGCCGATGGTCGTTTCGAGTTGTTGGGACGGCTGGATCGCATCGTCAAACTCGAAGAAAAACGTATTTCTTTGCCGATGCTGGAACAGGCCTTGGTCGCTCACGACTGGGTTGCCGAAGCGCGGCTTGGCGTGGTGCAGGAAAACCGCGCGTCCCTTGGCGCCTTGCTGGTGCTCAGCGATTCGGGGTTGTTTGCGTTGCGTGAACATGGCCGCCGCAGCCTCACCGAAACTTTGCGCCAGCATTTGCGCCAACACTGTGAAGCGCTGGCCCTGCCGCGACGCTGGCGGTTGGTGCGGCAATTGCCGCTGAACAGCCAGGGCAAACTGCCCCAGGCCGAGGTTGAAGCACTGTTGATGGCGCCGCGTCCGAAAGCGCCGGAAGTGCTGTCGCAGGTCGAGACTGAGGGTGAATGGAGTTTGCAACTGAGCGTGCCGGCGGATCTGGCTTATTTCAGCGGCCACTTCCCCAAGGCGCCGGTATTGCCGGGCGTGGTGCAGGTGGAATGGGCACTTAACCTTGGGCGGCAGTTGCTGAATCTGAGCGGCCCGTTTGCCGGGATGGAAGTGCTGAAGTTCCAGCAACTGGTGCGGCCGGGTGATGAGATTCAGCTGCACCTGCGTTTTGATCCGGAGCGCAGCAAGGTGTATTTCGCTTATCGCAATGACACGGCGACGTGCTCCAGTGGGCGGATTCTTTTGGGTGTAGAGCATGATTGACCTTGGTGAGTGCTGCGCACTCAATCGCGAGCAGGCTCGCTCCTACAGAAACCGCGATCTCATGTGGGAGCGAGCCTGCTCGCGAAGCAATCACTGCAATTTTCCAGTGGAGAAACGGCATGCATAACCCTTGCGCCGTGATCCCGGTTTATAACCACGAAACTGCCATCGGTACCGTGGTCGATGCTCTGCTTGCGCAAGATCTGCCATGCATTCTGGTCGACGACGCCAGCAAGCCCTCCTGCGCAAAACTCCTCGATACTCTGGCCGAACGCGACAACGTGCATCTGGTGCGCCTGACCGCCAACCAAGGCAAGGGCGGTGCGGTGATGACGGGTCTGCGTGAAGCCGCGCTGCTGGGTTTCACCCATGCCTTGCAGGTCGACGCCGACGGCCAGCACGACTTGCACGACGTCGCCCGCTTCGTTGAAGAATCCCGCGCACATCCCAACGCCATGATCTGCGGCTATCCGCTGTTCGACGAAAGCGTGCCCAAGGGCCGGTTGTACGCGCGCTACCTGACCCACGTCATGGTGTGGATCAATACGTTGTCGCTGCAAATCCGCGACTCGATGTGCGGCTTTCGCGTCTATCCGCTGACCCCGACACTGGCGGTGATCGACTCAAGAAAAGTCGGCAAACGCATGGATTTCGACTCGGATATTCTCGTCCGCCTGGCGTGGCGGAATCAGCCGATGCGCTGGCTGCAAACCAGCGTGCATTACCCGCTCGACGGCGTGTCGCACTTCCGCCTGTTCCACGACAACGCGCTGATTTCGAGCATGCACACACGGCTGTTCTTCGGCATGTTGCTGCGCTTTCCCGTGATCCTCTGGCGACGGTGGCGCGCATGACCGGCGAAACCGACAAGAAGCACTGGGCCGACCGCGAAGAACGCGGCAGCTTCCTGCTGATGAAATTCACCGCGTTCGCCGCCAAAGTCCTCGGTCGACGCCTGCTCAGCCCGTTGCTCTACGGCATCGTTTTGTACTTTTTCCTGTTCGGTCGCACCGCGCGGCGCAGTGCCTGGCAATTCCAGCAACGTCTGGCCGAGTGGAGCCAGCGCGATGACTTGCGCCCAAGCCACTGGCGCGTGTTCAGTCAGTTCATGGCGTTCGCCGACTCCATGCTCGACAAACTCGACGTGTGGAACGGCAAGCTCAGCATTGAACAGATCGAAATCATCGACCCGGCGCTGCTGCGTAATCAGTTGCGCGGCACACGCGGGCAACTGCTGGTCGGCGCGCATCTGGGCAATCTCGAAGTCTGCCGCGCGCTGGCGGAGATCGGCGAAAAGGTCACCATGAACGTGCTGGTGCACACCAAGCACGCCGAGCAATTCAACCGTTTGCTGGGCGAGGCTGGAGCGACCAATCTGCGCCTGATTCAGGTCAGCGAACTCGACCCGGTGATCATGCTGCAACTGCACGAACGTCTTGAGCGCGGCGAGTGGCTGGCGATTGCCGGCGACCGCGTGCCGCTGCACGGCGGGCGCAGCGTGACCGTGGATTTTCTCGGTCACCCGGCGCCGTTTCCGCAAGGACCGTGGCTGCTGGCCGGCCTGCTGAAATGCCCGGTCAATCTGCTGATGTGCCTGAAACAAGCGGACGGTCACTATCGCCTGACCCTCGAACCGTTCGCCGACGCGGTAACCTGGAAGCGCAGCGAGCGCGAGCAGGTCATTCATCAGTGGGCCACCCGCTATGCCCAGCGCCTGAGTCACTATTGCCTCGAAGCACCGCGCCAATGGTTCAACTTTTACCCTTTCTGGAAGACCGATGACGACGCCAACCCATGAGCCGGTAACCTTCGGCGAACGCCCTTTGCGCATCGAAGACGTGCTGGCCCTGGCCAATCGTCAGGCGCCCGTGCACTTGCAGAGCGACGCCGAGTATCGCGAGCGCATCGCCAAAGGCGCGCGGTTCCTCGATTCGCTGCTGGACAAGGAAGGCGTGATCTACGGCGTGACCACCGGTTACGGTGATTCCTGCGTGGTCGCGGTGCCGCTGCATCACGTCGAAGCGTTGCCGCGTCACCTCTACACCTTTCACGGTTGCGGCCTCGGCAAACTGCTCGACGCGCAAGCAACCCGCGCGGTGTTGGCGGCGCGTTTGCAGTCGTTGTGTCACGGCGTTTCCGGGGTGCGCGTGGAACTGCTCGAGCGGCTGCACGCGTTTCTCGAATACGACATTCTGCCGCTGATTCCTGAAGAAGGTTCGGTCGGCGCCAGCGGCGATCTGACGCCGCTGTCCTACGTTGCCGCGACACTTTCCGGCGAGCGTGAAGTGATGTTCCGTGGCGAGCGCCGTCAGGCCGCCGATGTGCACCGCGAACTCGGCTGGACACCTTTGGTGCTGCGCCCGAAAGAAGCCTTGGCGCTAATGAACGGCACCGCCGTGATGACCGGCCTCGCCTGCCTCGCCTTCGCCCGCGCCGATTATCTGCTGCAACTGGCCACACGGATCACCGCGCTCAACGTCGTCGCGCTGCAAGGCAATCCGGAGCATTTCGACGAACGTCTGTTCGCCGCCAAACCGCATCCGGGACAAATGCAGGTTGCCGCGTGGCTGCGCAAGGATCTGGCGATCGACGCACCGACGGCGCCACTGCATCGCTTGCAGGATCGCTACTCGCTGCGCTGCGCCCCGCACGTGCTCGGCGTGTTGGCCGACAGCCTGAACTGGCTGCGTTCGTTCATCGAAATCGAACTGAACAGCGCTAACGACAACCCGATCATCGACGCCGAAGCCGAGCGCGTTTTGCACGGCGGGCACTTCTACGGCGGCCACATCGCGTTCGCCATGGACAGCCTGAAAAACCTCGTGGCCAACGTCGCCGACCTGCTCGACCGGCAACTCGCGCTGCTGGTCGACGAACGCTACAACCATGGTTTGCCGAGCAACCTGTCCGGCGCGCCGGCAGATCGCGCGATGATCAACCACGGCTTCAAAGCCGTGCAGATCGGCACCAGCGCCTGGACCGCCGAAGCGCTGAAAAACACCATGCCGGCCAGCGTGTTCTCGCGTTCCACTGAGTGCCATAACCAAGACAAAGTGAGCATGGGCACCATTGCCGCCCGCGATGCGATTCGCGTGCTGGAGCTGACCGAACAAGTCGCCGCCGCGACCCTGCTCGCCGCCAATCAAGGCGTGTGGCTACGCGCTCAGGCCGAAGACGCACGACCGCTGCCACCGTCGCTGGCGGCAATGCACGAAGAGTTGGCCAAAGACTTCCCGCCGGTCATCGAGGATCGTGCGCTGGAAGGCGAACTGCGCCTGTGCCTGCAACGCATCGCCGCTCAACACTGGAGGCTGCATGCGTAGCGCCGGAGTGCTTCACGCCGACACCGAAATCTTCGTGCCGTTTTTTGACGTCGACACCATGCACGTGGTTTGGCACGGGCATTACGTCAAGTATCTGGAAGTCGCGCGCTGCGCGCTGCTGGACAAAATCGGCCACAACTACACGCACATGGTCGAGTCCGGTTACGCCTGGCCGATCATCGACCTGCAATTGCGCTACGTGCGCGGCGCGGTGTTTGGGCAGCGCCTGAATGTGCGCGCCAGTCTGGTCGAGTGGGAAAACCGTCTGAAGATCAATTACCTGATCACCGACCTGCACAGCGGCGAACGCCTGACCCGCGCCAGCTCGGTGCAGGTCGCCGTCGAAGTCAGCAGCCGCGAAATGCAGCTGGCTTCACCGAAAGTCTTCACCGACGCCGTGGAAAGGATGCTGCGATGAATGTTTTTGTGAAAAGCCTGAGCGTAGTGGCGCTGCTGTCGATGTCGGCACTGGCCAACGCCTTCGACCTGCAACAACTCAGCGAACAACTGGCGAAACCGGACGTGATCCACGGCCAGTTCATTCAGGAAAAACACCTGCGCGCCCTGCCGCAACCGCTGATCAGCAAGGGCAGTTTTGTGCTGGCGAAGAATCACGGCCTGCTCTGGCTACTAAAAACCCCGCTGCAGCAGGACTACCGCATCACCGCCAACGGCATCGCCCGCCGCGACGACAATGGCTGGCAAATGCTGCCAAACAAGAGCGCCGGGGCCGATCAGAACCGGCTGTTTCTCGCGGTGCTGCAAGGTGACAGCAGCGGCCTGCAACGGGATTTCGAACTGGCCCTGAGCGGCGACGCGCAGCAGTGGAAACTGTCACTGACCCCGCGTTCGCTGCTGCTCAAGCAAGTGTTCAAACAGATCAACATCGACGGTGGCGCCTTGGTGCAAACCATCGAACTGCTGGAAACCCAGGGCGACAGCACCGTGCTGCGCATGCAGGACAGCAGCGCCGCCCAACCGCTGAGCGACACGGAGCAACATGACTTTGCCGAGTGAACGCAGGTTGCCCTGGCTGTTTCTGATGCTGCTGCTCGCTGTTGTTGCGCTGGCCGGTTGGCAGTGGCGCGACGGTGCGCCGCTGTCGGCGAACCTGATGGAACTGGTGCCCGGCACTAACCCGGACGCCCTCGAACTGCGCGCCGAACAGCGCATGCAGGAACCGTTGAATCGCGAAATGCTGGTGCTGGTCGGCCACGCCGATCGCCAGCAAGCGGTCAACATGGCGCAGAAGCTCGGCGAGCAATGGCAGGCCAGCGGTCTGTTCGAGAAAGTGCAGTGGAACCTGCAAGCGGATCTGCCGGCGCTGCGCACGCAGTTGTTGCAAGGACGCTTGGCGATGCTCTCGGCGGACGATCAGCAACTGCTCACCGAACATCCCGATGTATTTATTCATCAGCGGGTGCAGGCGCTGTTCGATCCGTTCAGCGGTTTCAGCCTGGTGCCGAGTCCGGACGATTGGCTGGGCCTGACCGGGCGTATCCAGAACAGCCAGCCGCAACACGGTTCGGTGCAACTCGACATCGGCAGCGGCGCATTGATTGCCGATGCCGACGGCAAGAGCTGGGTGATGCTGCGTGCGCGCACCACTGGCGATGCGTTTGACATGAACCTGCCGCTTAAAGTCGCGGATCTGCTGCAGCACAGCCGCGAACAAGCGGCGAAAAATGACGTGCAATTGCTGGCCGCCAGCGGTCTGCTTTACGCGGCCAACGGTCAGCAGCAAGCGACGCGCGAAATGACCTGGGTTGGCGGCGGGGCAACGGTCGGCATTCTGCTGTTGCTGCTGCTGGCGTTTCGGCGCTGGCGTGTGCTGCTGGCATTTGTGCCGGTATTGGTCGGCATGCTTTTCGGTGCCGTCGCTTGCGTGGCGCTGTTCGGTCATATGCATGTGATGACGCTGGTGCTCGGCTCCAGTCTGATCGGCGTGGCGGTGGATTATCCGTTGCACTACCTGTCGAAGAGCTGGAGCCTGAAGCCGTGGCGCAGTTGGCCGGCCTTGCGCCTGACCTTGTCCGGGCTGACCTTGAGCCTGATCACCAGCGCCATCGGTTATCTGGCGCTGGCGTGGACACCGTTCCCGGCGCTGACGCAAATCGCTGTGTTCTCCGCGGCCGGGTTGCTCGGTGCTTATCTGTCAGCGGTGTGCCTGCTGCCGGCGCTGCTCAACAACCTCGAGTTACGCCCGGCGCAATGGCCGCTGACGCTCGCCGAGCGCTTGATCACGCTACGGGAAAAACTCCTCGAACGCGTGCGCACGCCAGTGCTGTTGGCGCTGTTGATCGCCTTCTGTGTTGGCGGTCTGGTGCAGCTGCAAAGCAAGAACGACATTCGCCAATGGGTTGGCGCACCGCAGCGTCTGACCGATGAGGCGCAGACCATCGCGCGCATCACCGGTTATCAGCCGACCAGCCAGTTTTTCCTCGTACGCGCCGCCAATCAGCAGCAATTGCTCGAGCGTCAGGCAGCGCTGAGCGAGCGTCTGGAGCAACTGGTCAACCTCGACAAGCTGCAAGGCTATCTGGCCCTCGATCAACTGGTCAGCCCGCCGAGCGAGCAGGAAAAAGTCCGCCAGGCGCTTAATCAACTGCCGCAATACTGGCAGCCGCTGCTCGACCTCGGCGTGCCGCTCGCTGCGCTGCAAAGCGAACTGCAACAGCTGCAAACCGTGCCGGCCGAAGACATCGACACCGCCCTAGCCGGCCCGCTCGGCGAACCTTATCGCACGCTCTGGCTCGGCCCGACCGAGGACGGCGTGGCGGCGATGACCAGCCTGCAAGGCCTGAACAATCCGGCGCTGTTGCGCGTGCAGGCGCTGGATCTGCCGGGGGTGCAACTGGTCGATCGCCTCGGTGAATTAAACGACGTTTTCGCCGCCACGCAGATCAGCGCTGCGGAGCTGAAACTCGCCTCCTGCGCATTGATCGTGCTGGTGCTGATGCTGCCGTTCGGCCTCGGCGGTGCGCTGCGCATCGTCGCCCTGCCCTTGCTCGCGGCGCTGTGCAGTCTGGCCAGTCTTGGCTGGCTCGGTCAGCCGCTGACCCTGTTCAGCCTGTTCGGCCTGCTGCTGGTGACGGCGATCAGCGTCGACTACGCGATCCTTATGCGTGAACAGGTTGGCGGCGCCGCGGTGAGCCTGCTCGGCACCTTGCTGGCAGCGCTGACGACGTGGCTGTCGTTCGGTTTGCTCGCGGTCTCCAGCACCCCGGCGGTGAGCAATTTCGGTTTGTCGGTAAGCCTTGGGCTGGCCTTCAGTTTCATGCTCGCGCCGTGGGCCGGGCGTCACGCCCACACGGCAACCGTCGCGGAGTCGGCAGCATGATGGTCGTCGGCTTTTGGCTGCTGGCCTTGGCGCTGTTCGCCGTGGCCACCCGTGTCGGTCGATATTTCGGCCTGATCCCGATTGTCAGCCAGTTGCTGCTGGCGAGCTTCGGCCTGCCGCTGCTGATGTACTTCTGGATCGAACCGGGCTGGCAACTGAGCGGTGCGGAACTGATCGCGCCGGAGTGGCTGAAAAACCTCTACAGCCTGAGTTTTGCCTTGCTGCTCGGGCATATCCTCAGCGATGTGATCGATCTGAAACTCGATCGCCAGAGCGTGAAAATCGCCCTGCCGAGTTTTCTCGTGCCATTCATCTGCGGACTGGCGGCGGCTTACTGGCTGCTGCCGGCGCAACCGTGGCTCAACTCGCTGGCGATCGGCCTGGTGTTCGCAATTACTGCGATTCCGGTGCTGTACCTGTACTTGCGCCACATCGATTACCCGCCCGCCGCCACCCGGCGTCTGGTGCAAACCGCGATCCTCATCGATCTGACTTGCTGGACGCTGTTCGGCCTCGCCCAAGGTAGCCTGCACTTGAGCAGCCTGTTGCTGCCGCTGGCGCTCGCTGGTGTGCCGTTGGTGCTGCGCCTGTTCGGCGTGCGCCGACCGTTGACCTACAGCCTCGGTTTCTTCGCGCTGCTGGTGATGGCCGAGCATTACAAACTCAACGCGCTGATTTTCGGCATCGGTTATTTGCTGTGCATGGCCGCGCTGAAAATCCCGCTGGTGCTGCCGTTGCCGGCGCGCTGGATGAACCGTTTGCAGACGTGGATCGCGATCCCGCTGATCCTCACCTTCGGCATCGTGCAGATCGATGTGCACAGCGCCCTCGCCAGCCTCGGCCCGCTGCAGTGGGCGGCGCTGCTGCTGTTGCCGATTGCCAGTAAACTGCTCGGCAACTGGCTCGGCCTCGGCTGGGCCGGCGCCTCGTTTGAAGGCGCCAGCCGCTGGCGTGAAAGCGTACTGCTGAACATTCGCGGCCTGAGCGAGATCGTATTTCTCAATTTGCTCTTGCAACAACAGCTCATCACCCCGGCGCTGTACTTCGCGCTGATGCTGATGGGCCTGATGGCGACGCTGCTGCCGGCGCTGATCGGCCTGCACCGTGCACCGCTGGACATCAAAAACCACCTGCCCCGGAGTTCACGTGCCAATCGTTGAAATGGAATCCCGTCAGGTCGTGATCATCGGCGCCGGCCCGTCCGGCGCCATCGCTGCCGCCCTGCTCAAACGCCAGGGCCACGATGTGCTGGTGATCGAACGCCAGCACTTTCCGCGTTTCTCCATCGGCGAAAGCCTGCTGTGCCATTGCCTCGATTTTGTCGAAGAAGCGGGCATGCTCGACGCGGTGAATGCCGCTGGATTCCAGCGCAAAAACGGCGCTGCTTTCGCCTGGGGTGAGCGCTACAGCGCTTTCGACTTTGGCGACACCTTTACCAACGGCAAGCCCACCACGTTCCAGGTGCAGCGCGCCGACTTTGACAAGTTGCTGGCCGATCAAGCCGCGCTGCAAGGTGTGGAAATCCGTTACGGCGATGCCATCGTCAGTGTCGATTTTGACCGGCCGAAACCGCAACTCGACGTGCGTCGCGAGGACGGCCGTGAATACCGCGTCGAAGCGGATTTCGTCCTAGATGCCAGCGGCTATGGCCGTGTGCTTTCGCGACTGCTGGATCTGGAAGCTCCGTCGAATTTTCCGGTGCGCCAAGCGGTGTTCACCCACGTCGAAGATCACATCGACAACCCGGCCTTCGACCGCGAAAAAATCCTCGTCACCACCCATCCCGAACATCGCGATGTGTGGTTCTGGACGATCCCGTTCAGCAACGGCCGCTGCTCGGTGGGCGTGGTCGCGGCCGAAGCACACTTCAAGGGCCGTGACAGCGATCTCGATGCCTGCCTGCGCAGCTTCATCGCTGAAACCCCGAGCCTTGCCGGCGTGCTGAACAACGCGGTGTGGGACACCCCGGCGCGCACCCTCGGTGGCTACGCGGCGAACGTGAAAACCCTGCACGGGCCGGGTTTTGCCTTGCTCGGCAACGCCGCCGAATTTCTCGACCCGGTGTTCTCTTCTGGCGTGACCATCGCCATGCGTTCGGCGAGCATGGCCGCCGCCGTGCTGCACCGTCAGTTGCAAGGTGAAGCGGTCGACTGGCAACGCGAGTTCGCCGAACCGCTGAAACGTGGCGTCGACACGTTCCGCTGCTACGTCGAGGGCTGGTACGCCGGCACCTTTCAGGACGTGATTTTTTATGAAGACAGCCAGGCCGACATCCGCCGCATGATCAGCTCGATCCTCGCCGGTTACGCCTGGGACGAACGCAACCCGTTCGTCAGCGAAGCCCGTCGCCGCTTGAAGATGATTTCCGAACTCTGTGCAAAGGACGCCACATGAATTACTTGAGCGACAGCTACGTCGAGGAAACCCGCTTCGGTTTCTGGTTCCTGCGCAGCCACACCTGGCAACACCATGTGTTGCGCGTGGCGATCAATGATTTGCGCGGACTGTTCAGCGAAGCGCTGCCGGAGCATCCGGTGCTGCTCGACGCCGGTTGCGGTCAGGGCAAGTCGTTCGGCCACCTGCGCCAGACCTTCGCCCCACAGCGTTTGATCGGTGTTGACGCCGATCCGCACAGCCTGGAGTTGAGCGGCGAAGAAGCGGCGCGTCTGGGCCTCGATGTTGAGCTGATCGGCAGCGACTGCGCGACGCTGAATGTGCCGGACGCGAGTGTTGATCTGCTGTTCTGTCATCAGACGTTCCATCATCTGGTTGAACAGGAAAAAGCGCTGGCCGAGTTTTACCGGGTTCTGAAACCGGGCGGTTATCTGCTGTTTGCCGAATCGACCGAGGCTTACATTGATACCTGGGTGATTCGCTGGTTGTTCCGCCATCCGATGCATGTGCAGAAGAGTGCGGCGCAGTATTTGGAGATGATTCGCGGGCAAGGGTTTGAGTTTGCCCAGCGCAATGTGTCGTACCCGTATTTGTGGTGGAGCCGGTCGAAGGATTTTGGCTTGCTGGAGCGGTTTGGGGTGCGCAAACCGAAACCGTTCGGGCAGCGAGAGGAAACGCTGGTCAACGTCGTAGCGCGTAAACCGCGTGAAGGTGATCGTTGATGCGACACATAACCTGTGGGAGCGAGCCTGCTCGCGAAGGCGGCGGGTCAGCCAGCCTCTATGTTGGATGTGCCGACGCTTTCGCGAGCAGGCTCGCTCCCACAGTGATCGCAGTGCTGCGGATGGTGATGGTCGGCGCAATATTTCTGTTAAGTGCCTGCGCCAGCCAGGCGCCGCTGCCGGCGGGCAACCCGACTCTGCCGCTGCCGTTGCAACTGCACATCGAGCGCCAACAAGCCGAGGAACGCCAGGACTGGCTGCTGGTAATCCAGCGCGAAGGCCCCGGTATTCGCTGGTCGATGATGGATCCGCTGGGTATTCCTCAGGCGCGTCAGCAATTGATCGACGGTCGCTGGCAGGCCGATGGTCTGCTGCCGCCGAACCCGGAGGCCCGCGAGCTGTTCGCCGCGCTATTGTTCGCCCTGACCCCGTCCGCAGAGCTGTTGCGCAATTACCCTTCTGCCCAACAGCAGACCGGGCAACGTTCCCTGCCAGCGCGCTGGGACATCCGTTATTCACAACCGTTGAGCTTCGAATTGAACCTGCCCCAAGGCCCGCACTATCGCGTTTCTCCGCTCGGTGACTCGACGCCATGACCGCTTACCTGAATGCCCTCGGCGTGATTTGCGCGCTGGGTCGCGACAAGTCAGAAGTCGCGCGCAACCTGTTCGCCGGCGACTGCTCGGGCATGCGCCGCGAATCCGGCTGGGTGGCGGAGCGTGAATTGCCGGTGGCCGCCGTACACGGTGAACTGGCGCCGATCCCGCCAGCACTCGCCGATCAAAGCAGCCGCAACAATCAGTTGTTGCTGGAAGCGGCGCTACAGATTCGCGATGACATCGATCAAGCGATCCAGACCTACGGCCGCGACCGCATCGGCGTGGTGCTCGGCACCAGCACCTCGGGCATCGACGAGGCCAGCCGTGGCCTGGCGCACTATATTCGCGAGCAGCAGTTCCCGGCGGAATACGATTACCGTCAGCAGGAACTCGGCGCGCCAGCGAATTTCCTCGCCGACTGGCTGCAACTGAGCGGCCCGGCGTACGTGATCTCCACCGCTTGCACCTCAAGCGCCCGCGCCTTGATGAGCGCCCAGCGCCTGCTCGATCTGGGCTTGTGCGACGCCGTGTTGTGCGGCGGCGTCGACAGTTTGTGCAAGCTGACGTTGAACGGTTTTTCGTCGCTGGAAGCGGTGTCGGGCGAACGCTGCAATCCGTTCTCGGCCAACCGCAACGGCATCAATATCGGCGAGGCGGCGGTGTTGTTCGTCATGAGCAAACAGGCTCACGACGGCCCCGCCATTGCCCTGCTCGGCGCCGGTGCCAGCTCGGACGCGCACCATATTTCCGCGCCGGAGCCGAGCGGTCGCGGCGCTCTGCAAGCGATGCAGAAAGCCCTGAGCCGCGCGCAGCTGCAAGCCACGCAAATCAGCTATCTGAACCTGCACGGCACCGCCACCCAACACAACGACGCCATGGAAAGTCTGGCCGTCGCCACACTCTTCCCCGAAGGTGTCGCCTGCTCGTCGACCAAACCGATGACCGGCCACACCCTCGGCGCGGCCGGTGCGCTCGAAGCGGCGTTTTGCTGGCTGAGCCTGAGCGCCGACAACCCGGATCACGCGTTGCCGCCGCACGTCTGGGACGGTCAGGCCGATCCTGCGCTGCCAGCGCTGAAGTGGGTGACCGCCAGCGAACGCCTGACGTCCATTGCTCCCCGCTACCTGATGAGCAACTCGTTTGCCTTCGGCGGCAACAACGTCAGCCTGATTCTCGGAGACGCCCCATGACCGACTGGCCGCTCGCCGAACTGCTGCCCCATGCCGGCGACATGATTCTGATCGACAGCATCGAGCGCTTCGACGATGAGCAGATTTACACCCGCCTCACGGTCAAGTCCGAAGGCCTGTTCAACCTGCACGACGGCAGCCTGCCGGCGTGGGTCGGCGTCGAATTGATGGCGCAAAGCGTCGCTGCGTTCGCCGGTTGCCACGCGCGACAAAAAGGCAATCCGGTGGAGCTGGGTTTTCTGCTCGGCACACGCAAATTCGAGTGCAATGTCGAGACGTTTCCTGCCGGTACCGAGCTGTCCATTCATGGCCTGCGCTCGCTGGAAGACGACAACGGCATGGGCGTCTTCGAATGCCATATCCACGGTGACGGCATCCATGCCAGCGCCCGGCTCAACGTGTTTCGCCCGCCCGAAGCCACTCAATATCTGCAACAGACAAAGGAGTCGAACGATGACTGAATCCGTACTGGTCACCGGCTCCAGCCGTGGCATCGGCCGCGCCATCGCCTTGCGCCTCGCGCAGGCCGGGCACGACATCGTCTTGCATTGCCGTAGCGGCGTGACTGAGGCGCAAGGCGTTCAGGCTGAAATCGAAGCGCTGGGGCGCAAGGCGCGCATCCTGCAATTCGACGTCGCCGACCGCGAAACCTGCAAGGCCATTCTCGAAGCCGACGTCGAAACCCACGGCGCCTATTACGGCGTGGTGCTGAATGCCGGCCTGACCCGCGACGGCGCCTTTCCGGCGCTGAGCGATGATGATTGGGACGTGGTGCTGCGCACCAATCTCGACGGTTTCTACAACGTTCTGCACCCGGTGATGATGCCGATGATCCGCCGCCGCGCCGCCGGTCGCATTGTCTGCATCACCTCGGTGTCGGGGCTGATCGGCAACCGTGGCCAGGTCAATTACAGTGCCTCCAAGGCTGGCGTGATCGGCGCTGCAAAGGCGTTGGCGATCGAGCTGGGCAAGCGCAAAATCACCGTTAACTGTGTCGCGCCGGGCCTGATCGATACGGCGATGCTCGACGAAAACGTGCCGGTGGAAGAACTGATGAAAATGATCCCCGCGCAACGCATGGGCACCCCTGAAGAGGTGGCCAGTGCGGTGAATTTCCTGATGTCGGCGGAAGCCTCGTACATCACCCGCCAGGTCTTGGCGGTCAACGGAGGCTTGTGCTGATGAAGCGCGTCGTCGTCACCGGCATGGCCGGCATCACTTCGCTGGGCAGCGACTGGCAGACCATCGCCGGCAACTTCGCGGCCAACCGCAGCGGCATTCGCCGGATGGACGAGTGGGATCGCTTCAGCGAACTCAACACGCGTCTGGCCGGGCCAATCGATGATTTCGTCGTGCCAGCGCACTGGACGCGCAAGCAGCTGCGCAGCATGGGCCGGGTTTCGCGACTGGCGGTCGGCGCGGCGGAAAAAGCCTTGGCCGATGCTGGTTTGCTCGGCGACGCGATGATCAAGGACGGCCGAATGGGCGTCGCTTGCGGCTCGTCGACCGGCAGCACCGACGAGATCAAAGCGTTCGGCAACATGCTGCTCAACTCGGTGGCCGAGGGGCTGAACGCCAACTCCTACGTGCGGATGATGCCGCACACCACCGCCGCGAATATCAGCATCTTCTTCGGCCTCACCGGGCGCCTGATCCCGACGTCCAGCGCCTGCACCAGCGGTAGCCAGGGCATCGGTTATGCCTACGAGGCGATCAAGTTTGGCCGTTTGCCGCTGATGCTTGCAGGCGGTGCCGAAGAACTTTGCCCGACCGAAGCGATGGTCTTCGATGCGCTCTACGCCACCAGCCTGAAAAACGACGCACCGCAGACCAGCCCACGCCCGTACGACAAGGGCCGTGACGGTCTGGTGATCGGCGAAGGCGGCGGCATGCTGGTGCTTGAGGAGCTGGAACACGCCCTCGCACGCGGTGCGCACATCCACGCCGAGATCGTCGGTTTCGGCAGCAACGCCGACGGCCAGCACACCACTCGCCCCGAGCAAGTGACCATGCGCCGCGCCATGGAGCTGGCGCTGGAAGACGCCGGGCTGACACCGGACGCCATCGGTTATGTAAATGGTCACGGCACGGCTACAGAACAGGGCGACATTGCCGAAACAATAGCGACCAGCAGTTTGTTCGGCGAACGCATGCCGATCAGCTCGCAGAAAAGCTTCCTCGGTCACACGCTGGGGGCCTGCGGGGCGCTGGAGTCGTGGTTCAGCATCGAAATGCTCAACCGCGACCAGTACGTGCACACGCTCAACCTCGACGAGGTCGATCCGCACTGCGGCAAGCTCGATTACCTGCGCGGCGAATTCCGCCAGATGCACCACGAGTTCGTGATGAACAACAATTTCGCTTTTGGTGGCGTCAACACCTCGTTGATTTTCCGCCGCTGGCACTGACCGCAACACGTTTGGAGTAAAGGGAATGACTCAGTTTCACCGCATCGCCGCACTGCTGGCACTGGCCTTTGTGCTCGGCGGTTGCACCAGCAAACCGGTGTACAACGCTAAAGAAGAGTTTTCGCCGAACCTCGGTTTCACCCAGCAACAGATGAGCCGCGCCATCGTCACCGCGCTGAACGATCGTCAGTGGGTGGTGCAATCGGTGCGCCCGGGCATGATCAAAGCGGCGATCACCGTGCGCGGTCGCCATCACGCCGAAGTCGATATCCCGTTTACCCCGACCTCGTTCGAAATCGACTACCGCAGCAGCTACGGCCTCGACGCCAAGGACGGCAAGATCCACGGCAACTACAACCGCTGGGTCAATCGGCTGCGCGACAACGTGCTCAAAGAGCTGTCGATCAACCCGGACATCGAAGCGGTCAACAACCTTGGCATTATCAAACAAGGCGCTGACGAACCGACCTACCTGAGCTTTCGCGAAGGCGTCAAACGCGCCACCGACGCCGGCCTGCTCGACGGCAGCGTGAAGTTCTACCTGGCCGGCGAAACCCTGCCCAAGCAAGTACGAAAACTTGACACCGTGAGCAGCAGCCGCAAAACCAACGGTTCAAACAAATCCGACGAAGACGCCTGCTTCTGGGCCCTGCAATCGGCACTGGCCACCCTGCAGAACGCCGCGAAAAAAGCCGACGCCAACGCGGTGATCAACATCGCCAGCGTGGATCAGCGGGATCTGTACAAAGACACCGAGAAGTTTCAGTGCCGTGCGGGGATGGTGGTGTCGAGTGTGGCGTTGAGGGGTGACCTTGCTCACGTCGACTGACTGAGTGAGTGGCTCAGTGGTTGAACGGCTGGGTGGCTGAATGAATGCAATCCTGTGGCGAGGGGATTTAGCGAAACGTCGCACCGCCCCGATGGGTCGCGTAGCGGCCCCAGTTCTGGGGACTGCTTCGCAGTCCATCGGGGATAAATCCCCTCGCCACAGGGGTGCACTTTCACAAACAGGTCGACTCCCTGTCTGGCTCTGAGATGGCTGGTTGACCAGAATTCCTCAGAGTCTCACAAGCCCCAAAGGGAACACTTAGTGGCTGAAGTCTTCGACGCGCGCGCTCAATCGTTTCATACGCTTTAACAATAATCGCAGCATCGCCGCCGGCCTCTTCCAAACAGACTTCCAGATAAGCCTCAAAGTCCTCATCCGTCAGCAAATAATCGGCAGAGTCCCAATTTTTGAATTCTTCAGTCATGGCTACTTTTGGATGATTACTGACACCTGACAAACTAGGGGCGCTCAGCTATTAGCTCAAGACAGCTGTTTCCTGAATTTCTGTAGGCAAAACACTGACTCTCTGTAGTCCAGGAATCACGCACCAGCTTGTCCCCTAACCACAAATATTTCTTTCAGCATCTACACTCGTTCTCGCAGGCCTTCGCATCGCGCCTGTCGGAACGGCGGGCCCGGTCGGTCGAGCACTCGCGGTTCTCTTTCATCGTCAAGGAGATGACCATGCAAGTGAAAGCCATGATCGCCGTCGCGCTTTTTGGCCTGCTGCCCAGCGCCAGCCATGCCACCAACCTCATGTACATGCCATTCGAAACCGTGCTTTCGGACGCGATTCGCGCCGGGCGGCTGGATGGCAGTGTGAAGTTTTATCTGGTCGGTAATGGCCCGCAGGGCACTCAGCAGTTGCTGCGCCGGGGTGTGGTCAGTGATTTGAGCACCAACGGTTTCAACAAGAGTGATCACGATTCCTGCGAGTGGGTGTTGCAGTCGAATCTGATCAAGCTGCAGGCCGATGCCAAGCGGGTCGGGGCGAACGCGGTGACCAATATCGTCAGTTATTACGACCAGCATGTGCGCAAGGATTTGAATACTTATGAGTGTCGGGCGGGGATTTTTGTGACACGGGTGGCGTTGAAAGGGGATTTGGTGCGGTTGCCGTAGACATTCCGAGACGTTTTTGGTGTGGCTAGCGGCCCCTTCGCGAGCAAGCCCGCTCCCACACTGGTTCTTCATTGAACACAAATTTTGTGCATGACACATTCCAAATGTGGGAGCGGGCTTGCTCGCGAAGAGGCCGGCAGCCATCACCCATTCAATGGCTCAACCTTACGCGTCAGCAGTTCAACAAACGCTTTGGCCATCGGCGACTTCTGATCCTTGCGCTGCACCAGCCACACCGCCGTCACCGCTTCCGGATCGAGCAACGGCCGATAGACCACGCCGTCAATGCGCATGCGCTGGTACGACGCCGGCATCACCGACACGCCCAACCCCGCCGCCACCAGGCCGATGATGGTCATCGCCTCACCCGCCTCCTGCGCAAAATGCGGGCTGAACCCCGCGTCACGCGCCAGGCTCAATAACTGCGCATATAGACCACTGCCGTAACTACGCGGAAAGAACACGAATGGCTCATGCGCCAACGCCGCGAGAAACAAGCCCTCCTCCGAGCCCTGCGCCAGCGGATGTTTCGAGCTGAGCACCGCGACCAACGGTTCGCGCATCAACTCGACCACGCTCAGCGAATCCGGCAATCCAAGCGGGCGCATGATGCCGACTTCAATCGACTCATCGACCAACGCATCGGCAACCATCGTGCTGCTCATCTCGCGCAGGTTCAGGTGCACTGCCGGAAAACGCTGCCGAAAGGAAAAGATCGCCTGCGGAATCGTCGAGTTGAACGGTGCCGACGAGGTGAAGCCAATCTTCAATTCGCCCAGTTCACCGAGTTGTGCACGTCGGGCGACATCCGCTGCCTTATCGACCTGCGCCAGCACCAGCCGCGCCTCTTCGAGAAACAATCTCCCGGCCTCGCTCAGTTCGACCCGACGATTGGTACGTTCGAACAGCCGCGCGCCGACTTCCTGTTCCAGCGCCTGAATCTGCTGACTCAGCGGCGGCTGCGAGATGCCCAACACCTGTGCGGCGCGGCCAAAGTGCAGTTCTTCGGCGACGGCGATGAAGTAGCGCAGATGACGCAATTCCATGAAAACCCCATTAGGTCGTAAAAGCTATCAAACAGGTCGAACAATATATTGGATAGAAACAATAGCCAGCTATATGATTTTTTCATTGCCTGCCTGGCTGTGCCCTCCGAGGTCTGAAGTGAAAACTGCTGTCGCGCCCCTAGCCCATGAAGTTCCGCCTGCCGCAGCGGACGATGTCGTCGCCGAGCTGCAAGAGATCTACATCGAGAAAGGCACGCCGATGTTCATGCGCACGGTGCTGGCGCTGTTCAGCGGCGGTTTCGCGACCTTTGCGCTGTTGTATTGCGTGCAGCCGATGATGCCGCTGCTGTCCCACGAATATTCGATCAACGCCGCGCAGAGCAGCCTGATCCTCTCGGTCGCCACCGGCATGCTCGCTATTGGTCTGCTGATCACCGGACCGATTTCTGATCGGGTCGGGCGCAAACCGGTGATGGTGACTGCGCTTTTCGCCGCAGCGATTTGCACCATGGCCAGTGCAATGATGCCGAGTTGGGAAGGAGTGCTGATCATGCGTGCGCTGATCGGCCTGTCGCTGAGCGGTTTGGCCGCCGTTGCGATGACTTATCTGAGCGAAGAGATTCACCCGCAGCACATCGGCCTGGCGATGGGTTTGTACATCGGCGGCAACGCGATTGGCGGGATGAGCGGGCGCTTGATCACCGGCGTGTTGATCGACTTCGTCAGCTGGCACACGGCGATGCTGGTGATCGGCGGTCTGGCGATGATTGCCGCAGCGGTGTTCTGGAAGATTCTTCCGGAGTCGCGCAATTTCCGTTCACGTTCGCTGCACCCGCGCAGCCTGCTCGACGGCTTCACCATGCATTTTCGGGATGCCGGTCTGCCGCTGCTGTTTCTCGAAGCGTTCGTGTTGATGGGCGCGTTTGTTACCCTGTTCAACTACATCGGTTATCGCTTGCTGGCGGCGCCGTACAATCTTGATCAAGTCTTTGTGGGTTTGCTCTCGGTTGTGTACCTGTCGGGCATCTACAGCTCGGCGAAAATCGGTTCGCTGGCCGACAAACTTGGCCGTCGCAAAGTGCTCTGGGCGACCATTGCGCTGATGTTCGTCGGCCTCGCACTGACCCTATTCACGCCGTTGCCGCTGGTGATTGTCGGCATGCTGATTTTCACTTTCGGTTTCTTCGGTGCGCACTCGGTGGCCAGCAGCTGGATCGGCCGCCGCGCGCTCAAAGCCAAAGGCCAGGCGTCGTCGCTGTACCTGTTCAGCTACTACGCCGGCTCGAGCATCGCAGGTACTGCGGGCGGGGTGTTCTGGCACCTTGGTGGCTGGAACGGTATCGGGTTGTTCATCGGCGCGTTGTTGCTGGTCGCACTGTTGGTGGCATTGAAACTGGCGAAACTGCCGCCCCTGACCGGCACGACTATCTGAGCTGTAGCCGCGCTTCCAGCAGATTGTCGCGCGGCTCCAGGCTCAGCGATTGCAGCACCACGCCGTCACGTTCAAGCCTGTCCAGCCAGAGCAAGAGTGGCTCGGGCGGGCCACTGAGGGTCAGGCGAATCTGCTCGTTATCGCTGTCCATTTGCTGCACCTCAAGCCCGGTCGAGTTAAGGCTTTCGCTGATCCTTAACGACAACGACTGAGTCGCGTCGAACGCCGAACTGCTTGGTGGCTGAGCGCGATCCAGTTGGATCGCAAAAGTCTGTTGCTGCCGGTATTGGCGCTCGAGCGCTTCCAGCCGTTCCACGCTCGGTTGCCAGATCCAGGTGAAAACAGCACCACCGAGCAACCCCGCCATCAGCAGCAGAATCAACCCACGCTCACGGCGCGATAAACGCCGCCAACGCTGAACGTAATCATCAGACTTCATACGCCCGCCTCCCACGTCAGTGTCGCCGTCACCCGATCGCCCATCTTGCTCGCGCCATCAATCTTGATCGTCAGACCTTGCTGACGCCCGCGTTCGCGCAACTGCTCAAGCTCGGAAAAACTGTTGGCCGTCAGTTGCACTTTCCAGCCATCGACCTCGGCAAAATCGATGCGCTTGACCTCGACCTGACTCGCGCCAATCACCTGCTCGATCAACCTGACCAGCGCCGCAACCTGAGTGTCGCGAGACTGCGCTGGCAAACTCTGAATCGCCCGCATCTGCGCGGTCAGATCGACGATTTGCGCGTGCTGTGGATACAGCGTTTTGAAGCGCAGTTCATTGTGCTCGGCGAGGCGTCGGGTTTCGCCGTCAAGGAAACGGAACCGCGTTTCGCTGGCGCCTACGCCCAGCAACAAAAAGGTCAGTAGCACCGCCGCCAGCGAACGCCAAGGCAACGGCGAATGCCGTGGCGCAAACTCGCCATGACGCAGATTGATCGCTTGTCGAAAACCTTCTGCCAGCAATGCCTGTTCATCCGGCTCATCGACCCAAACCATGTCCTCGGGCAACACGCCGTTCAGCGCGACCAAACCTTCCTCCGTGACTGCGAGCCGCGCTGGCAACGCCCCGCCCAGCAACCAGCGTCCGAACCAGCGGGTGCCGATCGGCTGATCCGTGGGCAACAAGTCGGCATCGACAAACACCGAGCGCACTTGCAGACCACATTCACCGAGCAGCGACAACACCGCGGCCAGGCGCTCACGAGCGATGACCATCAGCGGATACCGTCGCTCGGCGTCCGCTTTGCCAACGCTCAAATGCACAGTGTCGAGCGCTTCGCCAAGCTGCTCTTCCACAGCAAATGCCAGCGCCTGCGCGGCCGGCGCACGGCGCCCGGGCCAGGGTTCGCTGCGCAGCCAGCTGCAGGATTCGATGGGCAGTAACAGGTCGATTTTTTGTCCGCGCAGTACTTGTGCGGCTTGATGCAGCGGCATCGATTGACGTTGGCCGGAGTGCGACCACAGGCAACATGGCCAGTCAGTCGACAGGTCTGCAAGCCCTTCGGCGGTCAGGTAAAGCCAGTTTTTCATTGCGTTATCTCGAGGCCGCGGGAGGAAAGTAAACGACGTTGCAGGACTTTCAGCTGGGCGGTTTTTACGACGAACTCGACGTCAGTGCTCAGCGTCAACACATGCTGGTCTTGCACCACGCGCACGCTGATGCGGTGCCAGCGACTGTCGACGCCGAGTCCATGGGTATTGATTCCAGCCTCAGCGATTAACGGGTCGGCGCTGAAGGCCTGAATGCTGGGCCATGAGGTTGTCGAACGCTGGTGAACGAGGGCGTCAGCTATGTCCGGTTCGATCTCAAGTACCCGCAGCAACAATGCCGGTGCCGAATTGATATTCAGCGTCGCATCCGTGGGCAGCAGCGAAACCCATAGTTCTAGGCGTCGTAGCGTAGCCGCATCGAAACCCGGCAGCAGTCGCAATTGGCTCACCTCGGATAACAATCCGACCTGATCAGGTCGCAGCGCGGGCAACTCCAGCAATTCGAGCAACCGCGCCCAACGCTCTAGCGTCACCGCATCGATCTGCCCCTGATGCAGCAATGCATTGAGATTGAAACGCGCTGACAGGTCTTCAATCTGCACCTCGACTTGCGCGTCTTCGCTGCACAGTTCAGGAGTGATTTGCGGCCAGTCGCGGAGCATCTCGGCGTGGTTCTGCTGTTCAACAAAAGCCTTGTGCAAACGCCGTAGCGCCCAGATTTCCCCTTCCATCGCCCACTGACGCAAATGCAAGGTTTGCAGCTGTTGCGCGCTGCTCTGCAAGGCCAGTCGATGACTGCGCAATAGGCCGCTGGTGATCAGCAAAGCGAGGCTCAACACCAGCATCACGCTGATCAACGCCAGTCCCTGTTGCCGGTGTTTCATGGCAAGGCTCCCGGCAACAGCAGCACCCGGCGAATGCCGTCATAGCGTCGAGTCGAGAGCTGAAACTCCATCGCAGAATCATCAAGCAGGTGCCAACGCAGATCGATTACATCCTCCAGCAACTTCTGCCGCTGCACGGTCAGCGAGCCCTCGGCACGGCTCTCGCGCCACAACACGTCGCCGAGCAAGCGATACGTCAGCTCCTGACGTTCGCTGCGCGGTTGATCCAGCGGATTGCGCCAGTTGCTGCGTTGCACACTCAGTTGCCCGGCATTCAACACCACCGGCTGCTCGGTGATGTGCAGCAGATCGCGCTCGATCACCGCCACCGCGCGTTGCAGACTTCTGAAAGCGCGCTCATGACTCGCCGTCGTCTGTTGCACGCGCACCACGCTGTCGAACAGGCGCCAACTGGCGAGACCGAGCACGGCGAAAATCGCCATCGCGATCACCAGTTCCAGCAAGGTGAATCCGCGCTGGCTATTCATGGCGGCCCTGCAACCGCGCAATCGTGCGGTGCAACGGTTGATCGCTGTTGGCCAGACTGACTTCCAGCTCCACCGTGAACAGCCCCGATACATCGACTTCGCGCAGATGCTGACGTAACCGCCATTCGCGGCGATCCATGTGCACGATCTGCTGCTGTTGTCCGGCGACCCACGTGCGTTGCAGGCGCAGTTCGTTCAAATGGTTATCCGCCAACCACGCGGCAAACAACCGTTGCTCAGCCGCACCACTCTGCTGCACCACGTAGCGGCTCGCGGACAATATCGCCGCTGCGAGTACGGCAAAAACCGCCAGCGCAACCATGACTTCCAGCAACGTGAAACCTCGTATGCGCATGATCAGCGGTCGGTCACTCATCAAGCGAGACCTCGCTCAAACCGTCCGAAGACAAACCAACCCAAACCCGCTCGCGGGTTGCCAACTGCAAGGTAAACGCGCTGATTTCATCGCTGCTCAGAATCAACAATTGCGGCCTATCTGCGCTGCTCGCCAAGCGCACCGGCAGGCCCTCCACGGCAAGTCGCGGCTGCAATTCCGGCGGCCATGTTTGCAAGGCCATTAAAGGCGACCAACCCCGCTCGCCAAGCTGCAGAACGCGATAACCCTCCTGGCTAAACCCCACACCAAACTCCCGCCCTTCCAGCACCGCCCGTTCGCGAAACTGCTCGATCACCCGCGCAATCCGGCTCGCCTCCTGCCGCGCCACTTGCGCCGGATTGCTCCCGCCCACCAGGCTGACCAAACCCAGCAGCACGCCGATCAGCACCATGACCACCATCAACTCCAGCAAGGTGAAACCCCGGCAGCGCTGGCGCATCAATCGATGGCCCAGTTGCCGATATCGGCAGCGTGGCCGTCACCGCCGCTGACGCCATCGGAGCCCAGCGAATACAAGTCATAACCGCCACCCACCGCACGGGTGCCGGGATTGAGGTATTGATACGGCGTACCCCACGGATCGCGCGCCAGACTTTTCAGATATCCCGCAGGATTCCAGTTGCGCGCCGCCGGGGTGCCGCTCGGGCGTTTCACCAACGCTTCCAGCCCCTGCTGCGTGGTCGGATACCGCGCGTTGTCGAGGCGGTACATCTCCAGCGCCGTGGCGATCGCCTGGATATCGATCTTCGCCGCGGTGGTTTTCGCCTGATCCGGCCGGCTCATGAATTGCGGCACAACAATCGCGCCGAGGATGCCGATGATCACCACCACGACCATGATTTCGATCAGGGTGAAACCGCGCTGCGCGGTCGCTGTTTTTCTGTGCAAAAGAGCCATGGATCAATTCACCAATTGGTTGAGACTGAGGATCGGAAGGAGGATGGCGAGGACAATCAGCAACACCACCGCGCCCATCACCAGCAGCATCGCCGGCTCGAACAAACTCACCATCAAGGCGATGCGCGCAGCGAGGCTGGCTTCCTGTTGTTCGGCGGCGCGGGCGAGCATGGCGTCGAGCTCGCCGGCGCGTTCACCGCTGGCGATCATGTGCAGCATCATCGACGGGATATCGCCGCTGCGTTCCAGGCTGCGGGTCAGCGTCGAGCCTTCGCGCACCGAGCGGGCGACCTCACTCATGCGTGCGCGGATGGTCTGATTGCCGATGACGGCGGCGGCGATTTCCAGCGCATCGACCAAGGGCACGGCGCTCTTGCCGAGGATCGCAAGGGTGCTGGCGAATCGCGCCGCTTCCATGGCGCGCAGAAGCGTGCCGATCAGCGGAATATTCAACGCCAGCGCATGCCAGCGCAGTCGCCAGAGCGGTTGACGCAAACTCCAGCGCCAGCCACTAAACAGCGCCAATGCGCCGCCAAGAAACACCAGACCGAACTGACGTACACCGTCGCTGAGGCTGATCAATGCGCGGGTCAGCCAAGGTAACGGCTGGCCGCTGTCGACGAAAATGTTCACCACGTCCGGCACCACGTAGCCGAGCAGAAAGCCGACGATGGCCACGCTGGCGAACATCAGAATCGACGGATAGATCAGCGCCATCTGAATCTTTTGTCGCGATGTCTGCCGCGCCTGGGTGTAAGCGGCCAGTTGCTCCAGCACATGACCGAGATGGCCCGAGCGCTCACCCGCCGCCACCGTGGCGCGGAACAATTCGGGAAACGCCGCAGGAAACTGGCTTAACGCGACGGCCAGCGCATGGCCTTCCATGATTCGGCCACGTACCGCCCACAACAATCCGGCAACGCGTCGTTTGCTGGTTTGTCGGGCGACCACTTCCAGCGCTTCTTCCAGCGGCAAACCGGCCTGCACCAGCGTCGACAGCTGCAACGTCAGCAGCGCCAGATCGGCAGCGTTCAAGCGACCGGAGCGCCTCGCACCCCGTTCACCGCGCAGTTCTTTGAGTTGAAACGGCCACAGTCCTCGCTCTCGCAACAGCTGCCGCGCGTGCCTTGGACTTTCGGCTTCGAGCCGGCCTCGGCAGCGATGGCCTTGCGCGTTATCAGCGCGGTAATCGAAGGTCGGCATCGCTCAGTCCTCCTGCGTCACGCGCAGCCACTCATCGACGCTGGTGACGCCGTCGAGCACGCGTTGCCGACCGGCCTCAAACAGACTGCGCGAATCCTTGCGCGTGGCGTCGATCAGTTCGCGCTCGCTGGCACCTCGATGAATCAGCGCTGCCACCGGTTCGGTGATGCTGATCAATTCATAGATGCCGATGCGTCCGCGATAACCGTGTTGGCAATGCTCACAGCCCTGCGACCGAAACAACGCCACGGTCTGCGTGGGTTGCAAATTCAGACGCAGGCGAGTCTCGTCATCAGCGAAGTACGGCGCCTTGCAATGCACACACAACGTGCGCAACAAGCGTTGCGCAAGCACACCAACCAACGACGAGGCCAGCAAGTACGCATCCACGCCCATGTCGACCAGCCGCGTCACCGCGCCGACCGCGCTGTTGGTGTGCAACGTCGACAGCACCAGATGCCCGGTCAACGAAGCCTGCACAGCGATTTGCGCGGTCTCGCGATCACGGATTTCACCGACCATCACCACGTCCGGATCCTGCCGCAGAATGGCGCGCAAGCCCCGCGCGAAAGTCATCTCGACTTTCGCATTGACCGGCATCTGGCCGATCCCCGGCAAGTGATATTCGATCGGATCCTCGACCGTAAGAATGTTGCGTGACGGATCGTTCAGGCTACTCAACGCCGCATACAGACTGGTGGTTTTGCCGGAACCGGTCGGCCCGGTCACCAGTAAAATCCCGTGAGGTTTGCCGAGCAGGTTTTGCAGGCTGGCGAGGGTGTCGTCCGGCATGCCCAGACGTTGCAGTTCGAGGCGTCCGGCCTGCTTGTCGAGCAAGCGCAGCACCACCCGCTCGCCGTGCGCCGACGGCAGTGTCGAGACGCGCACATCGACTTCGTGTCCGGCAAGACGCAGTGCAATCCGGCCGTCCTGCGGCACGCGTTTTTCGGCGATGTCGAGCCGAGCCATGACCTTGATCCGCGACACCAGCAACGTCGCCAGTTCGCGTCTGGGCCTGAGCATCTCGCGCAACTGACCGTCGACGCGCATACGCACCGACAGGTATTGCTCGAAGGTTTCCAGATGGACGTCCGAAGCCTGTGCGCGCACCGCTTCGCTGAGCAGTGCGTTGATCAGGCGGATCACCGGCGCATCGCCCTGTTGCTCGAGCAGGTCGGCGGTTTGCGGCACCTGCTCGGCGAGGCTGAGCAGATCCAGTTCATCGTCCAGCCCTTGCGCGACCTGTTGCGCGGCGCTCTGGCCTTCGCGATAGGTGGCGGCCAGACGCGCGGCAAAAGGCTCTGGCTCAAGCACCTCGATTGACAGTTCGCGAGCACATAAGCGACGCACTTCGGCCAGTGCGGTCAGCGACGTGTCGGCGCGTATGAGCAGACGCGAGCCCGCAGCGTCCAGCAGCACGCCAAACCGCCGGGCGAAACCGAACGGCAGGATTTCCAGCGGAGCACTCATGGCGCCACCGTCGCGGGCTCAAACAAATGCCGCGCCTCGGCCGGCAGCAACAGCGAGTTGCTCTCCCCGGCCTTGGGCTGACTCAGATCGCGCAAGGTGTCGTAACGCTGCTGGCTGATCCCGGAGAGATCTTCGCGGCTGCGCACGATGGTCGGGCGCAGGAATACCATCAGATTGCTTTTGGTCTGGGTGTCGCGGCTCCAGCGAAACAGCGCGCCAACATAGGGAATATCGCGCAGCAACGGCACACCGCTTTTCTGCGTGCGCACGCTGTCGCGGATCAGCCCGCCAATCACAATTATTTCGCCGTCGTCGGCGAGAATCGTGCTTTTCAGCGCGCGCTTGTTGGTGATCAGATCCGAGGAATCGATGCCCGACACCGAAGGCGCGATGTCCGAGACTTCCTGCTCGACTTCCAGACGCAGGGTCGAGCCTTCGTTGATGTAAGGTTTGATCTTCAGGCTGATGCCGACGTCTTTGCGCTCGACCGTGGTGAACGGGTTATCCGCCCCGCTGCTGTTGGTCGAGTAGGAGCCGGTCTTGAACGGCACGTTCTGCCCGACGATGATTTCCGCTTGCTGATTGTCGAGGGTCAGCAGGCTCGGCGTGGACAGCAGATTGCTCCGCGTATTGCTCGCCAGCGCCGAAATCAACGCGCCGAAACGGTCGCCGCCCAACTGCAGAATCGCGCCGTCGGGCGCCGATTTTTTCTCGTCGAACTTCAGGCCGCCGACGATGGGAATGTCGGTGCCGGGAAAGTTGATAAAGCCCTTCGCGTCGCCGGTACTCAAGCCCCACTGCACGCCCACGGCATCAGCGATGTCGCCGGAGATTTCGACAATGGCGGCGTGGATCAGCACTTGCGCGCGGGGCTGATCGAGCTCACGGACGATGTTCTCGATGGTTCTGACCTGAGCCGGTTCAGCGATCAGCACCAGCGCATTCTGGCTTTCGTCGGCCTTGAGCATGAACGGCGTTGCGGCGGACGCTTCTTTGCCGCTGCCAGCTGTGGGTTGTTTGCGATTCTGGCCCATGCTTTCCAGCACCTGCGCGAGTTGCTTGGCATCGCTGTGGCGCAAACGGATGACCCGCGCGGTGTCGAGACTGGCGGTGGCCGGCACGTCGAGTTGGCGAATCAGCTCGGTCAAACGCTGGCGCACGGCGAGCGGGCCGATGACGATCAAGCGATTGGTTCTGACGTCGGCCAGCACTTGTATCAGCGAGTCGACATTGCGTTTGCCCAGCGAGGATTCGATCACCGTGGCGACGTCACTGGCCTGGGCAAAACGCAGCGCGACCACAGCGTGCTGATCTTGCTGCCCGCCGTCGAGTTGGCGCACCACCTGGGCGATGCGTTTGACGTTGGCGCCGGTGTCAGTGATCACCAAGGCATTGGCCGAAACGGACGGGCCGAGGTAGCCGTTGGCCGACACCAACGGGCGAATCAGCGAAGACAGATCGGCGGCGCTGCTGGTGTTCAATTCGATGACTTGGGTGATGAATTGCGCGGGGGTGGCGCGCTCGCTGGCCGATTGACCGGCGCGGGTTTTCACGTCTGCCACGGGAGTGATGAGGATGCGGTCGCCCTCATCGATCACCGTGAAGTTGTGCGCGTCCAGCACCGAGTAGAACAAGCGCCGCACGCCCTCACGATCCAGCGCCTGACGGGACATGACGGTGACGCGTCCCGACACACGCGGGTCGAGCACGACGGTGGTGCCGAGGATCGCCGAGACCTCTTCGACGATGTCGCGCAGTTCGGCCTGATTCATCGCCAACTGCCAGCGTTGTTCTTCGGCGTGCACCGGGCGATTGAGTAGCGGCGTCGCCAGCACGGCGCAAACCAACAAGGTGCGCAGAGATCGCGCGCCAATCAAGCTGTTCATCGATGTGATCACTCTGACTGCCCGTTCAGCGGGCGAAGGAAACGTGCGGAAACATCTGCGGCGGGTGCATCGACGGACGCGGGCGAGCGCTTGAGGAATGCGCTGGCGGAGGGCGCGAGAGGCAATGCTTCCTCCCGCCCCTTGTTCCACAGCACCACGTGTTGTGCCTCGACTCGACGCAATACGCTGCCGCCCGGCAAGTCGTCGCCAACCCGATATAACCGCGCACCCTGGGCAGCGCTTATCAGGGCTTTCGACAGGCCACTGTCGACGGCGAACGTCGCTTGCAGGGTCAGCGATTCGGCGCTTGGTCGAAGTGCGCTGGGCGCGGCGAGCCCGAACACCGTTGCCACTGCGGCGGTGTTCAAAGGTGCAGGTGCCGTCGGCATCGGCACAGCGACCGGTGCTGGAAGACGTTGCGCACTGCGAAACGCCCACTCCTGCCAAGCGAGAAACGCTGCACAGGCGAACGGCAGCGCCCACAGTCCCAACAGCAAAAAAAATCTCACCGGCGGTTCATCCGATACGCCCACAGGCCTGGCGAACGCGCGAGCGCCACGACATGCGTCGCAGCACGCGGTAACCGCGCAGCTCGTGCAGAATCACCGCGCCAATGTGCATCGCTACCAGCACTGCCAACGCGGTGCAGGCCCAGATGTGCAGCACGAAAAAGCCGTCCGTCAGCGCTACATCGTTCAGCGGCTGAGGGAATTCGAACAGGCCGAACACAGGGATCGGTCGATCCATCATCAGCACCCCGCTCACCAGCACCACTGCCACCAGGAAATAGATCAGCCGATGGACAAACATCGCGAGCATTTTTGCCGAGGAAAACTGCGCCATGCGCTCATGTCGCAGGTGGCTGACAAACACCACCAGCCGCCAGCAAAACACAGGGATGAACAGCGTGGTCAGCGACACATTGACCCCGGCCACCCACTGTTTGGTGTCATTGCTCACATTGACGTTGGCCACATAAAACCCGGTGACCAGCGTCCACAGAATTACCGCTGCCGACACCCAGTGCAGCAGCATTTGTTGCTTGGAATAAACCGAAAGCGTCATCTCGAATCGCCCCTGAAAATCATCAGCGGTCAGACGACCTCGGTGGTCGTCTGACGCAATTACACGGGACGAGCCTTAGAGCTTGTTCCACGCCGCATGCGAGTGCTCGCCGACGCCCGGCTCAAAACCGTTCGCCTCAGGCTTGTACTGCTTGCAATAGCCGGATGCCGGGAACGGCTTGCACTCGAAGACCTCGTTGGTTTTCGGTTGCAGCACCTTGGTGCCGGCGGTGTAGTCGCTGAGACCTTCCGGGAACAGGAAGTCGTAATCGGCACCGGCGCCTTCACCGGTGACGTTGACAGGCTGGGTGTCTTGACGGGTGGTGCGACCATCCAGCGTGGTGCCAACCAGGGTCAGCGTGTGCGGGCCGGGGTTGCTGCGAATGTCCATGGCCAGCCAGGTTGCACCGCTGTCCGCTTGCGCGGTGGTGGTGCCGACCAGCTTGTTCTGCTCGTTGAACAGGTTGGCTTCGACGTTCATCTTGCGGTTGGACATCAGGCTGAAGTCGACTTTGGTTTTGCCTTTATCGAGCACGTATTCGGCTTGTTGCGAGGCCACCGACAAACGCGCGCCGGCGTCTTCTTTCATCAGCAGTTGCACTTCGTAGCGGACGACACCGCTGTCTTTTTGTGCGTACAGCGTGTTGCTGCCGCGAATCGCTTCGATGTTGCCGTTTTCATCACGAACGCCGGCGCGGATCAGGGTCTGCGACTGGTTGATCTGCTCGGCAAGTTTGAACGACCAGTTTTGTGGCTCGGCGTCTTCGGCGTTGTCGATTGAGATTTCGACGCTGTAGGAAGCACTTTCGCCCGTCGCGGTGAAGGCGCGTGCCTTGACCTTGTCGCCGGTCAGCAGTGGAGTCGATGGTGCGATGGCGCCGACCGACGACCAGCCACCGGGCAGGGACGGCTCGGCGAGGATGTTCACGTCAACGGCGTTGTGGAACGCCATGTCGGTATCACCCACAGTCCAGATCCCGAGGATGACGTGATGTCCGTTTTTGTCCTCGGGGATGTCGCAGCGATGCTGAGTGCCGGGCACAGGCATCTGGAAGTCACCCGCTACCTGGCAAAAAGGCGTGCTTTCGAAAGAGGCGCGCTTCAGCGATTCGTTCGGGTTCCAGCCATTACGCGTAATGAAGTATTCGTGCTTCGCTACAGGATGCTCAGCTTTGTAGTGCCACTTGAAATCCAGAGTGCGGTTCTTGATTTCCGTGAGCTGCCAACGGGTGGCGGACTGCACATCCAGAGCAGCGAACAGTTCGCTGCCACCGCTGGCGATTTTCCCGTCGATCGGGCCTTGCCCTACCGCGCCGCCGACGCCGGCAGGGAAGCCCTTGAAGGTTTCACCGACACTTTGCGGTTCATTTGAAGCACCACCGCAACCGGTGTTCACACCCTTCTGGCAGAGCAGCGCGCGCGAGGGCGGAAACTCCACATAACCATGGGCCACGGCCCCCGAAGAACCCAGCAGGGTCGACAGTAAAATCAACGACGAAGTGCATGTCGCCAATGCACTCCTTTTAAAAATTGGTGTTTTCATTGTTATTCCAGGCTCATATCAAATAAGCGAGCCTGGCATCGCGCCAGGCTCTAATACGGTGCTCGACGCCATGCCGAACACACGCCTGAAACCTTACGTGGATAGGGAAAACTTCTATGTAGGAGTAATCACCGGGTGTAGCAGGAATAGTCGCCACGGAAACTAATCCGACAACTAAGGAAAGAATTCTTACAACAAGAAACTATTCATCTAAACGTTTTTAAACGGCATAAAAAAACCTGCCCCGCATGACACGGGACAGGTTTTTTTGTACAGACGTTGCAGCGTTATTCGTGGTACTGCGCCGACAACTCATGCACCGCACGCAAGAAAGCGCCGGCGTGCTCCGGATCGACTTCCGGGGTGATGCCATGGCCAAGGTTGAACACGTGACCGCTGCCCTTGCCGTAGCTGGCCAGAATACGTCCGACTTCGGTGCGGATCGCTTCCGGTTTTGCGTAAAGCACGGTCGGATCCATGTTGCCTTGCAGCGCAACCTTGTCGCCAACGCGGGCGCGGGCGTTGCCGATGTCGCACGTCCAGTCCAGGCCCAGTGCATCGGCGCCAGCGTCAGCAATGCTTTCCAGCCACAGGCCGCCGTTTTTGGTGAAGAGGATCACCGGCACTTTGCGACCGTGGTTTTCGCGGATCAGACCGCTGACGATTTTCTTCATGTAGGCCAGCGAGAATTCCTGATACGCCGCCGCCGACAGGTTGCCGCCCCAAGTATCGAAGATCTGTACCGCTTGCGCGCCGGCCATGATCTGGCCGTTGAGGTACGAGGTCACCGACTGCGCCAGTTTATCCAGCAGCAGGTGCATGGCTTGCGGGTTGTCGTAGAGCATCGCTTTGGTCTTGCGGAAGTCTTTCGACGAGCCGCCTTCAACCATGTAGGTCGCCAGTGTCCACGGGCTGCCGGAGAAACCGATCAGCGGCACACGGCCGTTCAATTCGCGACGGATGGTGCTGACCGCGTCCATGACGTAGCCGAGGTCTTTGTGCGGATCAGGGATCGGCAGCGCTTCGATGTCAGCAAGGGTGCTGACGACTTTTTTGAAACGCGGGCCTTCACCGGTCTCGAAGTACAGGCCTTGGCCCATGGCATCGGGGATGGTGAGGATGTCGGAAAACAGGATCGCCGCGTCCAGTTGTGGATAGCGGTCGAGCGGTTGCATGGTGACTTCGCAGGCGAATTCCGGATTCATGCACAGGCTCATGAAATCACCGGCCTGGGCGCGGCTGGCGCGGTATTCCGGCAAGTAGCGACCGGCCTGACGCATCATCCACACAGGGGTGACGTCTACGGGTTGCTTGAGCAGGGCGCGGAGGAAACGGTCGTTCTTCAGGGCAGTCATGTCGGCATCCGGAAAAAAAGTGCGGGCATTTTCTCAGAGCGCGACGCAAAAGGCACGGATGCAGGTCAGCCTTTTGTCTATCGGGTCAATTTATTGCGCAATGATCGTTCCCACGCTCTGCGTGGTAATGCCTCCTGTGACGCTCTGCGTCACGCTTTTGGGGACGCAGAGCGCCCCCGGCTGCATTCCCACGCAGAGCGTGGGAACGATCAATCACTAACACCGAGAAACAAATGTGGGAGCGAGCCTGCTCGCGAAGAGGTCGGCCCATCCAACATTTAAGTTGGCTGACAGACCGCTTTCGCGAGCAGGCTCGCTCCCACAGGTTTATTGCGTTTGGCTAAGGAGCCGGGTTTAGACACCCAGGTAATCAAGGATCCCTTCGGCGGCGTTGCGGCCTTCGAAGATCGCCGTTACCACCAGGTCGGAACCGCGCACCATGTCGCCACCGGCAAAGATTTTCGGGTTGCTGGTCTGGTGCTTGTACTGACCTTGCTCAGGCGCAACGACGCGGCCCTGGCTGTCGGTCTGGATCTC